>NZ_JBGONH010000042.1:0-46193 GCF_041439075.1 Vibrio sp. FF145 | reverse complement strand
ACCTTTCGTGGTTAAATTTTGTTCGAGATAAAAGCGTTTTAATCGCGGCGAGGGATATGTAGCCTAGTCATTCTAAGCAAATCTCCCTCAACAAAGAGTAAAACGCTGCAAAAATCAGCTCGAAAGATCAACACGCCCTAGCTAGTTTGATCCTTGAGTGTCTGGAATCCAAAGTAAATTCGCATGAATGTAGTTAGCCAGCACGCGGTGCCAAAGGTGTAGGCGATAACAGCAAAGTGTTGAGGCCAAATACAGAACGCGATGAAACAAGCGATGGTTTCAGTGCCTTCGGTTAGCCCTGACATGTAGTACAGAGACTTATGCTTATAGACTGGGTTTTCGATGCCTCGTTTGCCTGCCATCACGGCAAACGCCAAAAAGCTGCTGCCAGTACCGATAAAAGAGAAGATCAAAAACGCACCGGCAATGGCGTTGTGTTCTGGGTTCGCAATAACAAAGCCAAAAGGAATTAACGAATAGAAAAGGAAATCGAGACTGATGTCGAGAAAACCGCCCGCATCGCTGATGCCTTGGATTCGAGCCAAAGCCCCATCAAGCCCATCACATACTCGGTTGAACACAATGAAGCCTAGCGCCCATTCGTATTGTTGAAATGCCAACGCCGGAAACGCTAAACACCCGACCAGAAAGCCAAATAAGGTGGTTTGATTTGCCGTGATACCGAATTGACTCAGCAACTTAGCTGATTGGTTTAATGGCCACTTAATGACCTTGATGGAGTACTTATCCAGCATGATGACTTCTCCATGGCCAAGACAGCACTTGCGCCCCTTGAGGTACGTCAGCTTCGTCGTGCGTGACCATTAATGTTGGGATATTTGCTTTCGTCAGCTGTTCGAAGACCCAATCGCGAAATTGTGCTCTTAACTCTTGGTCTAACTTACTAAACGGTTCGTCGAGTAGGGCGAGCTTCGGCTTCGCTAATAACATACGAGTTAAGCTGATTCTTGCACGTTGACCGCCAGATATTTGATCCGGGAAAGACTCTGCCAAGTGAGTTAGCTCTATGTCTTTTAGTGCAGCCATCGCTTGCTGTTGACGAGCGGAGCCCTTAATTGAATTAGGCAGAGAGAACGCCAAGTTTTCCCATACCTTGAGGTGAGGGAACAACAAGTCATCTTGAAAAAGAATACCGACTTCACGCTGATGTGATGGAAGGTCATCCAGCTGAATGTCGTTCAAAATAACGGTGCCAGAATACGAAAACTCATCATTTAAGTGCCCAGCTACGGCGTCCAACAAGGTCGATTTTCCGCAGCCGCTCGGCCCCATCAAAGCCAATACTTGGCCTGATTCTAATGTTACGTTTAGCGCTGAAAACAGCGATACACCATCGTTTTTACGGATGGCGAGGTCGTTGAGGTGCAGACTCATTCGTTAGAAAACCTTTAAAAGTAAGACGGCGATATCTGAGTTGAAGTCGGCTGACTAATATCGCTAAAGAGAAAAAGAACAGAGGCAATAGGGCCTGCCAAATGGCATAGATAGCTGTCACTCTGCGGTCGAAACCACTGGTAAGGGCAACGGCTTCTGTGGTGATTGTGCTAATACGGCCCGCGCCGAGCATCAAGGTGGGTAAGTACTGAGCCAAACTTACGCTGATCCCGACCGCCCAAGCAAAGGCAATAGCGGGTAACAAGATAGGCAGCTTGATGGAGTACCAGCTTTGAAATGGCGATTTACCCAAGCTCAACGAGGCTTTTATCAGGCCGTCATTGAAGCTTTTCCAAGGGCCATCCAAAGACAGATACACAAACGGGAAAGCAAAGAAAACATGCGCCCAAATTACCCAAAATTCATAGGCGCTGCTGCCGATATAAAGCGTGGTCACTTGCATGCCGAACAATACCGAGAGTTGAGGTATCAACATGGGAATCGCGATAATAAAGCCCGGAACTTGCCACTTGTATTTGATTCGGTACTCATGAGCTACCAGCGCGAGTAATAAAGCAACGGAAGCGGCAATAAGGCCAATCCACAAGCTTTGCCCGACGGTGCTCATGATGCCATCCCACTCAAACTCCCAGAAACGCATGCTGTAGCGACTTGGAAGTAAATCAGGGAAACGCCAACGTTGGGCAACACTCCAAATCCCCATTAGTGGAATGATCAGTAGTGACAATGCAGCAAGCACTGCGAAGATCGTTTTTCCTGGAAGGTTAATACCTGTTCTTCCTGAATATTGCCAAGTTCTAAAGTACTTGAGAATTGCCCATTCGATTAGACGCGCTAGGGCGATGATCAACGAAGCTAAACCGAATAAAACGATGGCGCCAGCGGCAGCTCGTGGCAATAGATTAAGGTCTGGGTCGTTAAACCATTGCCATACCAAAACGGCAAAGGTCGGCGGATTGGTTGGGCCAATGATCAGAGCGATGTCGACAACCGATACGCTGTAAGCAAGCACCGCCAACATAGGGAAGCGAAGCTTGGTAAACCATTGTGGGAAAATACACTTCCACCAGATCTGAGCACGGCTATAACCCAGAGAGGCACTGACCTTAGTGATGCGTTCAACATCGATTTGTTGAAGTATCGAAATGCTCATCAGCAATAAGAAGGGCACTTCTTTGAGTGCGAGCATAATGATTAGGCCAAACGCGTAAGGATCTTTTATCAGCAAAGCCAATTCAGAGCTTGTAGCCGATTCACCAAGTAAGTGATGCACGGCTCTTGCGCCAAGCCCTGTTGGGCTAAACAGAAAAGCAAAGCCGATAGCGAAAGCCACATGCGGAATGGCAAGCATTGGCGATAGCGTTAGCTCAATCTTTCTCCAAAACTTGTTTCCCCAAGAAGCCTGAAGAATACAAAAGGTCAGGAAGCAGGCAATGTAGCTGCTGGCGACCGCTGAACCTAGGCTCAAACCAATAGAGTGCCAAGCCCCTTCCCATTGAAAGACTTGGTTAAAACCGTTGAGTGTTGGTTCCTCTAAACCTAGGGGCGGGATGAAACTCAGTGACGAGGCCACTACTCCCGCTACCCCAGGAATCGTAGGGATAATGCACACAGCTATAACAACATAATATAGAGCGCGTAGCATGAATTTTAGTTACCGTATCGCTTAAGCCACTCTTTCTCGAGCGCGTTTTGCCAGCTTGGGTGTGGTTCATCAATCGATTTAAATTGTTGAGTATTCTTAGCGCTACCAGTCAGGTACTTGCTACTTAATACAGAAGGATCACCCCAAACATTGAGGTCGCCTTTGCGCGATTGTGCTTCTGGGCTCAACAAGAAGTTGATGGTTACCTGAGCGCCAGCACTTGCATTAGCATTCCAAGGAATCGCAAGGAAGTGAATGTTAGACAGAGCACCGCTTTCTAGAGCATAGGCCTTGGTAGTTTCAGCTAGGCGGCCACTTGATTGTGCTGAATAGACAGAATTTGGGTTAAAGGTAATCGCTAAATCGAGCTGACCATCATCCAGAAGTTGGATACTTTCCGATGTGCCCGCTGGGAATTGTTTACCACCGCGCCATGCCACTTTATGGAATTTATCTAAGTAAGCCCAAAGTGGTGCAGTAACTTCTTGGAAGTTGTCTTCCGAAACAGGTTGAGCCAGTGCAGGGTTGTTGTCTGTTAGCTCAATCAGTAGAGACTTGATGAAGCTGGTGCCATGAAATTCAGGTGGGCGAGGGTAGCTTAAGCGGTTAGGGAAAGCTTGAGCGTAGCTCAACATCTCTGAAAACGATTGTGGCGGATTGTTTAGTGTCTCTTGGTCGTGGATGAACACAAGTTGTCCGACGCCCCAAGGTGCTTCTAAGCCTTCGGTTGGCTCCGAGAAATCGACATCAATTGGTAAAGATTTATCAACGTACTTCCAGTTTGGAAGTGATTCTGTGAATGGTCCAAATAACAGCGCATTGTCTTTCATCGAGCGGAAGTTCTCACCATTAATCCAAACGATATCGACACTGCCTTCGCTGTTCTTGCCTGCGGCTTTTTCTGCAAGTAGTCGAGTAGTCGTTTCAGCAATGTCGGTTACTTTTACATGCTTTAAGGTCACACCGTAGTCACTTTGTAACTCCTTGCCTGCCCATTGTAGGTAACGATTAATTTCTTGGCTTCCGCCCCAAGCGTGAAAGTAGACAGTTTGTCCCTCTGCCTGCTGTTCTATTTGGTTCCAGCTATTGGTTGATGTTGCTTCATCAGCGTAAATGGCTGCGCTGTATGCAACGGTTGCCATGATTCCTAACGTACTTACTATCTTGTTCATAAACTTTTCCATTTGGTAGTGAACGGGCAAGAGCATTGTTATTTCGAACTCCCTACAGTTATTCTATCTGTTTCTGAAATAATTTCTAATTCAACAGTAAATTCAATCAATTACTTAAGGGCTCTTACCATCCTAGCAACAGACCGTTGAACTGATGAATTTATTGCACTCAAATGATAGATTTTTTAGGTTTATTGGAGGTTGGTACGAAAAGTAAGCGATGAGTGTCAGTTTTGAAGGAATCATGAGTGTAAAAAAGCAATAAAAAAGGAGCCACTAGGGCTCCTTCAATCAATATTTGGTTTCTCTGACTGATTAGTTTACCCAGTCACGAATTGTGTACGTTAGCGTGTGTACATCGTTTTTCAATACTAGCGTATCGTTTGTTAGTGTTACGTCGCTCCACTCGCTTAGAGTCGCGGAAACCGATTGTTCGATTTCCATTGCTGAGCCGTGACACATTTTCATGGTCATGCCCATTTGCTTAATGCGGAATTGACCGTCTTTTAGTTCGCCTTGACCGAAGAAGTTGTTACAACCAGCCATGCCGTTTGCCGTCATCTTTTCGCCGATCTCTAGACGAGGTGTCGCTTGGTATTCGCTTTTCTCAATGTTCTTGCCATCAATTTGCGCAAGTTCCCAATTATGGTGCTGTAGATCGGTTGGTGTTACTTGCATCGCGTTATCACCTGTTGTTGTGCATGCTGCTAGCATCATAGGTAAAGCGGCTACTGCTAGTAATTTTTTTGAACTAAACTTCATATTATAAGGCTCCAAAGGAAAGAACGAAGTTACCGAATAAGTGTAACTTGATGGGTTCAAAGTATAGTTTACAAAACACTATATGTGTCAGTATAAGGTCATAGTTTAGTATGGATTTCATGAGCTAGGCGACAAATTAATCGCTTATTTTTGAGATAGTAAGCGTAATTTTGATTATGTAAGGAGGCGCGGTGGAGCAGCTAGAGTTTTTCCAAGTTCCAAGCCCTTGCGTGGGGGTTTGCTCAAGCGATGACAAAGGCTATTGCAATGGCTGTATGCGTAAAAGGGAGGAGCGCTTTAATTGGATGTCGATGACGCCGTCAGAACAGTTACACGTCATAAAGCTGTGTCGTCAGCGCTATAGAAGAAAAATAATGAAGCAAAAAAATTTGGTTGGTAAGTCGGTTGACGAAGAGGGAAGTACAAGTCCCCAAAGAGATCTTTTCGGCTAAAGAGGAAGTATTGAAATTTTATTTAACCTCGAGGTAACTATTACTTTACATAATGGTTGGGGTGTAATATTAAGGTAGGTACCTTTGTACCTGAAGGAGTGGTGTCGGTATGAATAAAAAGAACGGAAAATTCAAAAAAGAGCCAGTTAAAGCACTGGATCGTAAACCGATCGGGGCGAAAGATGACCCTGAAGAGGCTCCGCGTGATTGGCATTCGATGTCAGAAGAAGAACGAATGGAAATCCTTTCTCACCTTTCAGACATGCCTTTTCAATAACATCACTGGTTCTTCAGAGTCTTTCTTAAAGCCCTGTTTTCTTAAATAAACAGCTTTCTGAAATAAACATATTGCTAAACAAACATGTGATTCGCTTTCGTTACACCACGATGGTACGTGCAAAATGTATCATCGGCTTCGGTGGTTTTACTGTGAATTTTAATGTTTGTGATCACTTCTACAGCCCCTGCATCGTAGCAAGCTTGTTCTGCTTTTTTAACGATATCTAACAGTAGGTTGAGTTCACCTTTCATCGTGGTTTCCATAGCTCCGACTTGGAAAGGCACATCGGCAGCTTTCACAACTTCAATTGCTTTATCAACCACTTCGAAGTTGTTGCCTTCTTTAACGCGAGGGATCACTTGGAAGGCAACCATCACTTCTTTTTCTCTTTTTAACTCAGGCACTTTCTGCTTACTCTTGGATAGGGAATTGTTGCAGATGATAGGTTAATACGGATATTAATTCTACAGCTAACGATGCTGTTCTATCGACTATATCAGTGACTAGAGATATAGGCTTACTTGCTACCCCAATGGTCGCTAACCCAACCACCAATATGCTCATCAAAATGACTGCCACTGAATCTCTGGTTACGTTCCACCGAGGTATCACAGTCATCTTTGTTGTCTATTAGGTTTTGTATGTAGTTTGCCATCGGGTCATTAGAACGCTGACGATCTCGGCGAGTAGCCACTTCCTTAATCAGTTGTAATCGATATGTAGAGCTTGCACGTTTCATTTCAATGACCTCCCGGTTTTTAGACACTAATAGAAAAATCTAGTTGTCAGATATAGGGGCGTCAACGTGATTTTAGAGTATTTTTTTTGAGCAACCAAGAATCAATACCTTGGCATCATAATTCATAAAAGTGTCATTTAGGTTGGCATCTTTATGGAGGTTTGAGGGCATAAGTTTGTATTTTGGTCCTGCTAATATGAGATCAACCATAAAAAAGCCCAGTGCAAACTGGGCTATTCGATTTTCTGTGGTTACTTTGAATAACAGGTTATTTCGAAGAACTTGGTTTGCTCTTAAATTGCTTAACACTCTTCTTTTTTGCGGTTCTTCGGTTAGCCATTTTGTCTTTAGGCGGACGTTTACGAGCTGTCGCTTCAGATGCAGGTTTGTCTGTAACTGGGAAGCCTTCCAACGCTTGTAGCATAAGCGGTTTATTGGTCAGAGTACGAATTGCATTCAGGTAGTCAGTTTCGCTGTGGCTAACCAGAGAGATCGCGCTGCCAGTACTTCCTGCTCTTGCTGTGCGACCAACTCGGTGTACGTAAGTCGCCGAATGCGATGGCAAATCAAAGTTAATTACGACAGGTAGTTGATCAATATGGATGCCTCTAGCCATAACGTCGGTGGCGATAAGCGCACGAGTCTTGCCATTTTTGAAACTCTCTAATGCTTGCTCTCGCTCTTCTTGGCTCTTATTTCCGTGTAGCGCATTCACACTTATTTTGGCTTTACTCAATCGCTTGGTTAATGCATCTGCATTGTCTTTTGCGCCAATAAATACCAATACCTGCGACCATGCGTGCTGATTGAGTAGGGCGATCAGCGCTTGAGCTTTACTGCCTTTGTTCACTAAGTACAGAGTTTCTTCAATAGCCGCGACCACACTGTTTTCTTGATGCGTCGTGACCTTTACTGGATTAACAAGAAGCGCCTCAGTCTGACTGATCAGCTCTTTTGGCAGCGTAGCCGAAAACAGCAGTGTTTGATGCTTTTTAGGAAGAGCAGAAATAATGGTTTGAACATCTGGCCAAAATCCCATGTCGAGTAAACGGTCTGCCTCATCAAGAACTAAAGACTTGCATTGGGTTAGCTCGAGCTTGTTCTCTTGAATAACGGCATGTAGGCGGCCAGGAGTTGCGATCACGAGTTGTGGCTTTTCTAACAATTGCTGTTGCTGGCTCTCAATATCAACTCCACCAGTCAGTATCACCGTTTTGATATCAAGTGTGGTTGCGATGGGTTCTAGTGCTTTGGCTACTTGAGAGGCAAGTTCACGGGTTGGAACAATGATTATCGCTTGTAGTTCATTTACATCATGCTTGATGCTGTTCAGCAAAGGTAAGCCAAATGCCAACGTTTTTCCGCTACCCGTTTGAGCCAACGCCAGCACGTCTTTCCCCGCAATAATTGTAGGAATTACCGCTTGCTGTATCTCTGTCGGCTTATTGAATTGAGATGGGATCGCGGAGACGGTTTTTGGGTTAAGGGCTAGGCTATCAAATGACATAAATGAACCAAGTATCAAAAGGGAGGTGGAGTCTAACAGGGCTGCAAATGTTAGAAAATCAGTTTTGTAACGTTACACGATAAACGCTCTCATTTTATGCGTGAATTATGTATGTTAGCCATACGCGATAATTAAACGTTCATCATATTGTAATCGCATTGAATGGACGTACAATGTCCGCCCTAAAAATGTTCATGAAATGAGTTCAAAATGAGTTGGGACAGTATATCGCTGTTTATTGTTATCGTGTTTTTTATTGCCATTATTCCAGGCCCTAATGCTTTGCTGGTATTAAGCACAGCCTTAACTCAAAGGAAGCTGTTCGCATTTGTCAACGTGTTGGGCGTGTCATGTGGTTTCTTTTTTCACGCCTTTATCTCGGCCAACGGCATAAGTTTGTTATTGTCGAACACCCCAATGGCCTTTGAAGGGCTTAAGTGGGCTGGGGTTTTGTATCTTGTCTGGCTTGGGTATAACCATTTTCGCGTGGCCCTGCGTGCTCAAGAGGGTGTACTTTATGCGGTAAGTGCATCGGGAAGTAAGCTATACAATCAATTTTTCAAAGGGCTCCTCACTAATCTACTGAATCCTAAAATCGTCCTGTTTTATCTTTCTATATTCCCTCAATTTGTTTCAAAAGATGCGATTGTGACAGACAGTTTGATGCTTGGTGGGATTCAGGCGACAGTAGTGTCGATGTGGTTCTTGATTGTGATCTTAATGGCGGATACGTTCAAGCGCTTGTTGGTTCAAAAGCGAACCTCACAAATGATGAACATTGTTTGTGGTGTTCTATTTGTGGGCTTTAGTATTCAACTAGCATTGTTTCAGCTCTGAGGTAGTGGTGCTAAGAATGGGGCATATACCATATTCTATTCAGTTCTCATTTTTTACTGAATCCTCAGGAATTTTAGAGTCTCTTCATAAATGGCTAAAGCATTGCTATGTAAAGTCGATATAATGGACAGTCATCAATTGGATGAATGTGTATGTTTCGAGCTTAGAATTGAAACAGAAAACAACGGATAGTTAGCTTGTTCATTTTTACCAAGAAACAGAAACATGAAACAAAGATAGGGAGTCATCGATGAGTGAAGAGTCATTCACCCAGAAACGTGAGTATTACCGCCTGAAGTACCCTAAAAAGGCGCGCCCAGTGATACGAATCAAAGATGAACTTTTTCATGTCAGTGAAGTTTCTGAAAAAGGCGTGCGCTTGATGATGAGTAACATCATCCCGGTCTATCGAGGCTTCTCAATGGCAGGCACTTTATGGTTGCATGGTAATAACAGCATTGATATTCGTGGTTCTGTATTGAGGCAAGAAGGCGATGAAGTGATCGTTCTGTTATCACAAGGCCCGAGTTTCAAAGATATGGTGGCTGAACAACGACACATTAGGCAAAGGTACCCGGTTTTCTTCGCGAACCTCAGAGTGGCATAAGCAAAGCTTCTAAACGCCTAAAACCCAAGTAACTCATCGTTATCTGATATAAAAAGCCCAGCACTTTGACGAGTGCTGGGCTTTGTCATCTATATGAACAAACAACTTCTAAAGACAAACTAACGAGTTTGTTTCGTCTTATAGCTCGTCTACTGTTGCCCAAACCGCTGCTAGCATGTCGTGACCAAATGCAACACTGCGCTCTGGAGACCAACCGTACAGTTCGTCAGCGTGGCTGATGTGATCTTTAAATGGCATCTCGACAGTGTATGCCAAACACTTGAACTGTTCGCCGATCCAGTTTGTGCCGACGGTCATATTTGCTTTGCCCGGTTCGTCTTTATCGTAGCCAAATTCATCTTGGAACTCTGGCGTGATAGTCAGAAGAGCTTGCTTGAAGTGATTCTCTAGTTTTGCAATGCGCTCATTGTATGAAGGCGTACCTTCACTACCAGCAACAAAGTTATATGGAATCGCTTCGTCGCCGTGAATGTCTAGACAAAGGTCAACGCCAGTTTCTAGCATGCGCTCGCGAACAAAGAAAACCTCAGGGCTGCGTTCCATAGAAGGTGACTGCCATTCACGGTTTAGGTTAACGCCAATACCGTTAGTGCGTAGGTGACCACGGATGCTGCCGTCTGGGTTCATGTTAGGTACAACGCGGAATACAACGCTGTCTAGAAGTGAACGACCAACTGTGTCTGTTTCATCAAGCAAGCGTTGTAGCAGACCTTCGATCAGCCATTCAGCCATGGTCTCGCCCGGATGTTGGCGACCAATAACCCAGATGTTTTTCTTCTCTGCACTTGGCTCACCGATGGTTAGCAAAGTGATGTCGTTGTTATCTAACGTATGGCCCAGAGTTTCTAGCTTACAAGCAGGGTGCGTTTGAGCACTGTGCAAGAGATCTTGATGACGATCGTATGAATACGGTGCGAAGTACGCGAAGTACATTGAATCGTGTTCAGGAATGATATCAAAGCTTAAAGTGTCGCCATCGAATTGAGATGGAATGCGGAACCACTCTTCACGGTCATACGATGCAACCACATCATAATCTTTCCAGCCTTCAGGGTAGGCAGATGTTGCCAATTGGCCGATTTCAAAGTGGTGAGCTTGTTGAGCTTCACTTTCTAAGCGGAAATGAAACCATTGTGCGATTTCAGTTTGATTATCCGCTGGAATAGTTAGTTGAATGTTTTGTGGTGAATCTGCTGAAACGACGTGAATGTTGCCGCTTTCGAAGTTGCTGAAAATTTTCATTGTAGTTTTTATCTCGTAGTTGAGTTGCCGTAAGATTAGCACACTTTTTTTCGAGCAAACCACTAACTAAATCGTAATGAGATGTTATTTCAGCTATCTGTTTTTTAGCTGCCTACTTTTAAATCGACAGCTATTTAACGGTTAACTTTGAGCTATCGACGTTGGCAGGTCGTGCAACCACGACAGGCAGAACGTGTATAGCGATCGAGTTTACTGCGTTGCACCTTACAGTACGCGTTTTTCAGCGCTCTTCTTCCAGCAAACCAATCATCGGGTTTTGACAGAATCAGATACCCGTTAAAGCGCTTCACAAGCTCGGTTCTATTTTGGTCGATGAACTTGCTATCAAACCCAATTTCAAAGTAATCAAGCGCTTGTTCAATCGAAGTGAAACTCGCTATTTTTTGTTGGAATTCTGTTTGGTTCATGCCTAATTCAATGCCGTAATTTTGCAAATATTATAGGCGGGTTCGTTACTCCTTATCTTGATTTTAGTGCGATTTAAATAGGAAGGCGTGTAGTTATTTTTAGTTGAATTTTATAAATGAGATTGGCTTTATTTGTTTTGTGAATATCAAACCAATTGGTTTGATATTCACGGTTATAAGTGAGTTGTATTGAAGTCTCATTGCTCACTTTCTTTATTGTCAATAAAGACAATTTATGACGTGAATCAATAGTGACTACCCCTAAAGTATTATTCTGATCGCAATTGTTACTAATTGTTGAAGATGATTTCTAAATATGTCTATTAAAAAACGATATATCGCTCTTATTGCCGCTGTTGGTATAGGTATTGGTTGGCTAACGCTGGGCGGTACTGCAGCCGTTATGCACTACACATCGAGTACTGAGTTCTGTACTTCTTGCCACACTATGCAAATTCCGTATGAAGAATATGAAGGTTCAATCCACTTCAGCAATGCAAAAGGCATTCGAGCTGAGTGTTCTGACTGTCATATTCCTTCTGATCCAATTGACTACGTAATCACAAAAATTCGTGCGTCTAAAGATATTTATCATGAGTTCGTAACCGGCAAAATTGATACAGAAGATAAATACGAAGAACATCGTATGGCAATGGCAGAAACAGTGTGGGCACAACTGCGTGAAAGCGATTCAGCCACGTGTCGTTCTTGTCATACTTTCGATGCGATGGACAGCTACGAGCAATCTGAAGATGCAGCAAAAATGCATGAGTACGGACAAGAGAATAATCAGACTTGTATCGACTGCCACAAAGGTGTTGCTCACTTTGCTCCTGAGCCAGAAATGGACAGCGAAGCCTTTGATAATTTGATGGCATTCACCGAAAAAACAGACCCGAATGCGAAAGTCGTTTACTCAGCAGAAACCATCAGTATTGGTGACCTTGGCACTATTAATCCAACGGCACGCCTAGATGTGAAAAGTGTTGAAGGTACTGAGCGCACAATCGAGTTGCATGCTTACCAAATGAAGGGTGCAGAACAGGTGCTTTACTACGGCGAAGGTCAGCGCTCAATCGTTGCGATGCTGACAGACCAAGGGCAACAGAACCTTGACGTTGGTGATTTTAAAACGGATGCGTACGGCAATGAATGGCGAACGGCGGTGTTAACCGCGAACGTTGATGCGCCTGTACTGGATTCACTCGAGCCAATCTGGGAGTACGCTGAAGAACTCGACAACGTTTACTGCTCGACATGCCACGCAAAAATTGGCGCGAACCACTTCACCGTTAATGCTTGGGGCCCTGTTGCAAAAGGCATGGGCGAAAGAACTGACATTTCAGACCAAGATTTAGAACTTCTTACTAAATACTTCCAGAACCACGCAAAAGATGTGGCTGGCCACTAAGAAACAAAAGGGAAATAATTATGACAGATATTACTCGTCGCGGATTCCTCAAAGGATCGGGCATGGCTGCTGGTGCGCTGGCATTTACATCATTGACGCCAATGACAGTATCAGCTGCGAATAAGCGTGGTAAAGGTGTATTAACTGCAGGCCGCATGGGACCGATGTTGTGTGAAGTAAAAGATGGCAAGTTGGTTTCAACGACTAATGCTCTGGCACAAACAGTGCCAAACAGCTTGCAAACGACAGGCCCTGATCAGGTTCATACCAAAGCGCGTATCAAATACCCAATGGTACGTAAAGGTTTCCTAGACAATCCATCGGCGCCAACAGGCTCTCGTGGTGATGACGACTACGTTCGAGTGTCTTGGGATGAAGCTTATAAGCTGATCCACGAACAGCAAACGCGTATTCGTAAAGAGAACGGACCTGAATCTGTATTTGCGGGCTCTTACGGTTGGCGTTCAAGTGGCGTACTGCATAAAGCACAAACGTTGCTGCAACGTTACATGAGCTTGGCTGGTGGTTACTCTGGTCACTTAGGTGATTACTCAACGGGCGCGGCACAAGTGATCATGCCGCACGTAATGGGATCGATCGAAGTTTATGAACAGCAAACCACTCACCCTGTGGTACTAGAGAGCTCAGACGTTGTTGTGTTGTGGGGTATGAACCCAATGAACACGCTTAAGATTGCATGGAGTTCAACCGACTGTTCAGGCCTAGAGTTCTTCCATCAACTTAAGAAGTCCGGCAAGACAATCATCGCGATTGACCCTATGCGTTCCGAAACCGTTGATTTCTTTGGTGACACAGTTCAGTGGATTGCGCCGCGCCCAATGACCGATGTCGCAATGATGATGGGTATCGCGCACTCTTTAGTTAAGAAGGGTAAGCATGACGTAGAGTTCCTGAATAAGTACACCAGTGGTTACGATAAGTTTGAAGCGTACCTAATGGGTAAAGAAGACGGTGTTGAAAAGACGCCAGCATGGGCTGAAGAGATCACAGGCGTTCCTGCGAAACAACTTGAGCTTCTAGCAGACATCTTTAGCCAGAACCGCACTATGCTTATGGCGGGTTGGGGCATTCAGCGTCAACAATACGGTGAGCAACGCCACTGGATGATTGCGACGTTAGCTGCAATGCTTGGTCAGATTGGTCTTCCTGGCGGTGGTTTTGGTCTGTCTTACCACTATTCTAATGGTGGTAACCCAACACGCGATGCTGGTGTATTACCTGCGATTTCAGCTTCGATCGGTGGTGGTTCTTCAGCAGGTAACGACTGGGCAGTTTCAGGTGCGGTGAACAGCTTCCCTGTTGCTCGTATTACAGAAGCACTGGAAAACCCAGGCAAATCATATATGCACAATGGTCATGAACTGACGTTCCCTGACCTGAAAATGATTTGGTGGGCGGGCGGTGGTAACTTTACTCATCACCAAGATACCAACCGTTTGATCAAAGCGTGGCAAAAACCTGAACTTGTGGTTATCTCTGAGATCTACTGGACTGCAGCGGCTAAGCATGCGGATATTGTATTGCCAATCACTACGTCATTTGAACGTAATGATATGACGATGACAGGTGACTACAGTAACCAACATTTAGTACCAATGAAGAAGGTAGTTGAACCTCAAGGTGAAGCGCGTAACGACTTTGATGTATTTGCAGATATGTCTGAGATGATCAAAGCCGGTGGTCGCGATGTCTTTACTGAAGGTAAAGACGAAATGGCTTGGTTGAAAGGCTTCTACGATGCAGCGCAAAAAGCGGGTAAATCTGCACGTGTACGTATGCCTAAGTTTGGTAAGTTCTGGGATGATAACCAGCTTATTGAAATGAAATACAACAAGAAAGCTGCACAGTTCGTTCGCCATGCTGATTTCCGTAAAGACCCTGTGATGAATCCGCTAGGTACACCAAGTGGTAAGATCGAGATCTTCTCTAAAACAATCGAAGGCTACAATCTTGCGGATTGTCCAGCGCATCCAACGTGGATTGAGCCTACAGAGTTCTTTGGTAAAGCGAAGAGTGATGAACTTCAGTTGATGACAGCGCATGCGGCCCACCGTTTACACAGTCAATTTAACTATGCAAAATTGCGTGAAGAGTACGCTATTGGTAACCGTGAACCTATCTCCATTAACGTAGAAGACGCGAAAGTACGTGGCATCAAAACCGGAGATTTGGTTCGTGCATATAACGATCGTGGACAAGTACTGGTTGGTGCATTAGTGACTGATGGTATCAAACAGGGTGCTGTATGTATCCATGAAGGCGGTTGGCCAGATTTAGATAAAGAGACAGGTTTATGTAAAAATGGTGGCTGTAACGTGCTCACGTTGGATATTCCAACTTCTCGTTTGGCAAATGGTTGTGCTGCGAATTCTGCGCTTGTGAAAATTGAAAAATACACAGGCCCAGCATTAGAACTGACGGCATTTGATCCACCTAAAAATGGTTAATCTCTAACGAGAAACAATCACCAGAATAGAGCCAGCTTTAATCGCTGGTTTTTTTTATGATCTTTTTTGCGTCATAGAGACTATTACCCAGTGTCGAGTAGACAACTCATATTAATCAACGACATCACAGCGAGAGATAAGATCAATGAATCGAATCAATCCAAAGAAACTACTTCGCAGTAAATGGACGGCCGTTAGCCCAGTAAAGAAAGAAAAGCACTTTATGATCACTGAGGTCGAATTCGAAGAAGGGGAGGTCATTCGTTGCTTAATAGAAGCGGTGATGACGAAACGAGAAGAAGACATTAACTGGCGCGATCTAACCGATAAGGATCATTGGCTTCCTGGTTGGAAATAAGTGTATCAAGTCGAGGCGATCTGCTTGATACACTTGTATTAATTACCCGACGCAGCAAGCCCTTGCCAGTATTTAAGGCCTTCTAACACACCCTCTGCATGTGTTGCTCTGCTGGTGTATACGTTATCTCGATCGGACAGGTGAGCGATCTCAGGGTAATGATTCGCGACCAATATTGAATTTACGCCATCTATGGTTAGCATCGAGGTGTCGTTCGCTGAGTCGCCAGCCACGCATACCTCTTCAATGCTTAACTGATGTTGTTTAAGTAGATGATGAATCGCTGTGGCCTTGTTGACCCCCTTAGGCGTGATATCTAAGTACCAATCGTGGGAATAAGTAAGGTGTACATCTAAACCGTGTGATTCCAGACGAGATACGATCAGCTCATGTTGAGGCTCTGAGAGTTTTCCTTCGAAAGTGATCTTGTAGTCCCCTTGATGGCTCTCTAAGCGCTCTCCCATGAAATCGAGCGATGCAAGTGCAGACTCAACCTTTGACTTGTTCCAAGATGCTTCTAATTGATTGTGCCAGGTGTGATCCGGCGTTTGGGAGTGCTCGTGATGAATTCTCGTGCCTACGTCGCTGATAATCGTGTGTGGTTTCGGGTAGTTGTCAGAAGCTAAACCCACACGAATTGAGGGCAGTGTTCTACCTGTCGCGATGATAAAGCGGATATCCGGTTGCTTTGTTAAGTAGTTAAACAACTGATCAACCCCATGAGACGAGCCGCCATCAAGCGTGCCATCAAAGTCACACACCAGCATTTTTATCATTCTAATACCTGTCCTTTTATCCGTCCGAAAGAGTGCCCAACCTTTAGATAAAGAATGGAACAGCAATGTGTACTCTACAAGTTGTCTTTCGGCCTAGGTAATCGACTTTTGACAGTTTGCAGCAAGTATCACAGTTGGTGTTATGTCTTCTATATCGGAGATGAAGGTATCAATCCGATCTGTGCCTAATTGGACGGACTCTATCCAGATTGCCCTTCATATGTGTGTAAAAGTCATTGGGAGTGCGCGCCTCGTGATGGTGTTAATTTACCAGTCTTGGTGGCGTTTAAACTCTCTTAATTGGTTTGTATTCGAATTATTTGTACACGAACTATTTGTGCATATTCTTGGTCTATTTAGCCTATTAATTGTTCTGATGTGAAATAAATATTCAATAATCTATCTGTAAGTAATACATAATGCCGCAGGTGTTGAGTGTGATTTAAATTTCTTTATTATCAATATTTTGCTTTGTATTGGCTTGATATTTGACCTTTGTTTGGGCTGGGGTTTTAACGGTTTTTCATTGGCTTTACAGAACGACGCCCCTTGATTTGCATGGGTTAATTGCTTAGAGTGCTAATCGTTTTTCGGGTTTAAATAACCGTTTTTAAGTTTAAATAATCGGTTTTGAGTTTAAATAACTATTAGTTTAGATAACTAAGAAAGGATTAGATTACATGGATCCCATACTGGAAGTTAAGGGACTGTACAAGGTGTTTGGTGAAGACACCGACCGTGCTTTTACAATGATTAATGAAGGCGCGAACAAAGATAAAGTTTTCGAAGAAACAGGGTTAACGATCGGCGTTAACGATGTTTCTCTTAGCATTCAAGAAGGCGAGATTTTCGTCATAATGGGACTGTCAGGATCTGGCAAATCAACCCTAGTACGCCTTCTTAACCGCTTGATTGAACCTACCAAAGGTAATGTGCTTCTTCGAGGCAAAGACATTGCCCACACCTCAGAAGATGAGCTCCGCGAAGTCCGTCGCAACAACATCTCCATGGTTTTCCAAAACTTCGCATTGATGCCTCACATGACAGTGATTGAAAACGCCGCCTTTGGTCTTGAACTAGCGGGTGTTGAAGTCGATAAGAGAAAACAGTCAGCATTTGAAGCGTTGGAACGAGTCGGTCTCGGGCCGTATTCAGAATCTTACCCTGATGAATTGTCTGGCGGTATGAAGCAGCGTGTTGGTTTGGCTCGTGCTCTAGCATGTGACCCTGATATCTTGTTGATGGATGAAGCATTCTCGGCGCTCGATCCTTTGATTCGTACTGAAATGCAAGATGAGCTTATTCGCCTTCAAAATGACGATAAACGAACCATTGTTTTCATCTCCCATGATTTGGATGAAGCGATGCGAATCGGTGACCGTATTGCCATTATGCAAAACGGTGAGGTGGTTCAAGTGGGTACCCCAGACGAAATTCTTAACAACCCAGCGAACGATTATGTCGAAGCTTTCTTCCGCGGTGTGAATGTAGCAAGTGTTCTTACGGTGAAAGACATTGCACGTAAGAAGCCAGCGGCGGTATTTAAAAAATCAGAACATGACGGCCCAGCGTCCGCTCTACAAATCTTGATGGATAACGACCGTGAATACGGCATTGTTGTTGAGAAAAGCAGTCGTTACTCCGGCATTGTCTCTGTTGATTCCCTTCGTAAAGCACACAAAGAGAACAAATCACTCGTCAGTGCGCAGCTCGATGATGGCCTAACGCTGAACCCTGATTTACCAATCAACGATGTGCTTGGCCTTGTTGGCGGTGTGCCTTACTCCGTTCCTGTTGTGGATGAGCAAGGTAATTACTTTGGCGTGGTAACTAAGTCGCGACTGTTACAAACATTGGATAAGGGGTAGATCATGTCGTCTGAACAAACAAATAATGACCCATGGTCTCAATCAGCTCCAGCAGCTCAACCTGCAAGTGATCCTTGGGGTCAAGCAGCGGATACCTCACCATCAGCAGATTGGTTAAGCAGCGAAACAGTCGAAACGACACCTTTTGATCCACTTAACCCTTTTGCAGAAGCAGTGTTGCCCGTCGACACTTGGGTAGAGTCTGGACTGAATTGGTTAGTTGAGCACGGACGTCCATTGTTTCAAGCAATCCGTGTGCCTATCGATTTCATTCTAAGTTCATTTGAAACGGCGTTGGTGTCGACACCTGCACCATTCATGTTGATCATCTTGTTTTTAGTTGCATGGCAGTTTTCGAACCTGAAGCTTGGTTTGGCTACAGCCGTTTCTTTGACTTTTATTGGCTTGATTGGCGCTTGGTCTGAAGCGATGACCACGCTTTCACTGGTCATGACATCGGTATTCTTCTGTCTGCTGATCGGCTTACCCATGGGGATATGGCTCGCCCGCAGCAATACCGCGGCTAAATTCGTACGCCCAATTCTCGACGCCATGCAAACGACGCCAGCCTTCGTTTATCTTGTACCCATCGTAATGTTGTTTGGTATCGGTAACGTTCCGGGTGTGGTGGTAACCATCATATTCGCACTTCCTCCTGTTGTACGTTTGACTATCTTGGGTATTCAGCAAGTACCGGAAGAGTTGATCGAAGCGGGTCACTCATTCGGTGCCAGCAAAAAGCAGATGCTTTACCGAATTCAACTACCACTTGCACTGCCAACCATCATGGCGGGCGTGAACCAAACACTGATGCTGTCGCTATCGATGGTGGTTATCGCATCAATGATCGCGGTAGGTGGATTAGGTCAAATGGTACTGAGAGGTATTGGCCGACTGGATATGGGATTGGCCGCTGTTGGTGGCCTAGGCATTGTTATTCTTGCAATCCTACTTGACCGCATTACCCAAGTTCTTGGGGTAAATGCAGGTAATACAAAATTACGCTGGTATCACATGGGGCCTGTTTCCCTTGTGCTAAAAGCTTTAAATCGCGGTAAACAATCAGAACTACAACTAAGGAAAAACACCAATGAATAATTCATGGAAGAGTAAGCTAGCCGTTAGCATCGTTTCGACACTGGCTGTATCAACGAACGTGTGGGCTGCAAGCTTACCGGGTGAAGGTGTATCAGTTCAGCCCGTTCAATCTTCAGTTGCTGAAGAAACGTTCCAAACACTGATTGTTAACCGTGCTTTAGAAGAGCTTGGTTACGATGTGAAATCAACGCAAGAAGTGGACTACAACGTAGCTTACACTTCTATCGCAAAAGGTGACGCAACGTTCCTAACCGTAGGTTGGTTCCCACTACACGCTGACAAATACAAAATGGCGGGTGGCGATGACAAATTCTACCGTGAAGGCCAATATGTAAGTGGTGCCGCTCAAGGTTACCTTATTGATAAGAAAACCGCTGAAAAGTACAACATCACTAACATAGGTCAATTGACTGATCCAAAAATCGCTAAGCTGTTTGATGCTGATGGCGATGGCAAAGCAGACCTGACGGGCTGTAACCCTGGTTGGGGTTGTGAGATGGTCATCGAACACCAAATCTCTGCATTTAAATTGGACGATACCGTTACTCACAACCAAGGTAACTATGCAGCGATCATCGCAGATACGATTTCACGTTACCAAAAGGGCGAGTCAGTTCTTTACTACACGTAGACACCTTATTGGGTAAGTGGTGTATTGGTTCCTAACGAAGACGTAGTTTGGTTAGAAGTTCCATTCTCTTCACTTCCGGGTGATCGTGCGAATGTTGATACTACTTTGTCTAACGGTAAGAACTACGGCTTCGAAATGAACTCGATGCGTATTATTGCGAACAAAGAGTTTGCTAAGAACAACCCATCTGCGGCGAAGCTTTTTGAAATCATCAAACTTAACATCAATGATGTAAGTGCTCAGAACATGATGATGAGTAAAGGTAAGAACAGCTCGGCTGATATCGAAGCGCACGTAAACGGTTGGATCAAAGCGAACCGAAATACGTTTGATGCTTGGATTACAGAAGCGAAGAAAGCGGCACTATAACGGTTGTTTTTCGTAAGCAGTCGATAACAGGCTGGAATAAAAAGAGAAGGCCGGTAGTCTGATTCAGACTACAGGCCTTTGTTTTTCTAGCGACATAACTATTTTCTAGCGACATAACTATTTTTTAGCGACATAACTACTGTTATCGCATTATTTTTTAAAGCGGCTTGTTCTTTTAAAAGCGAGCAGGCTAGCGTTCGCCTTGAACCTCAAAATCATCGCTGATTAAACGAGCGCAACCATCCGCTTCTAGTGCCCAGTGCTCACGATGCACAACACCAAATGCTTTGTTCATTGTCCAACTAGCCGTCAAAATGTAGCCTCCTTCTGGGTGCTCTTCCCATTTAACATCGGTGTAATCAACGTCTTTGAAGCCTTGGTCGATGATGTTTTGCCAAAATGCTTGAATCGCTTCACGACCTTCAAAAGTGCCAAATGGACGCGCTTCCATTACACAGCTTTCAGCATATTGATTCGCACAACCTTTCGCATCTTGGCTGTTGAATGCTTTCTGCCACGCGTTAATGCCTTGCTTACATGCTTCTAAAATTTGGTTGTTTAACATTGTCTTTCTCCATAACAGTCTTCTTTCAAACACTGTGTCTTTGATTTGGTTATCTCGATAAGTTGGATTCAGTTTAGCCTTGGAAATTAAGTTGAAAAACAGAGATAATAGAAAATACTGTATGTAAAAAGAGAACAATAAGATGAGTAAGCTAAAGCAGATGTCGATTTTCGCTCATATTGTAGAGCAGGGTTCAGTATCAGCTGCGGCTGAAAAGCTTGAGTTGTCTAAGTCCGTCGTTAGTCAGCACCTCAAAATTCTGGAACAAGAGTTAGGGGCTTCACTTCTCAAGCGCACAACACGCAGACAAACTCTGACTAGTATGGGTGAACGTTTTTATTTGAGTTGCAAAGACATCAACGTGATTGCTGACTCGGCTTGGGATATGGCCAAAGCTGAGCTAGAGGAGCCACAAGGTCGAATTCGAATTACTGCTCCGAATGCGTTGATGGATTTATTGGTCGCGCCTGTTATTGCAGACTTGATGAAGCAATACCCGAAGTTAAAACCCGAGCTGATAAGCGATGATCAGCACTTAGATTTCATGGAACACAATATTGATCTCGCAGTACGAGTGGGCAGTTCTCGTGACAGTAACCTAAAGCAGAAACGCTTGGGCGAGTTTAAAGACGTGTTGTGTGGCGTTGAAAGCATGCGTTCTCGTGAGCTTGAATCTATTCCTTACATTGCTAACTCATGGCAAGGTAAGCAAGTCTCTCATCACTTTACTTCTCAAACAGATCAAAACTTTATTTACCAACAACAATCAAGCTGCACTACGAACTCCTTTCATAGTTGTCTCGCGTTGATCAAATCTGGCGTTGGCATGGGTGTGATTCCAGACTTCTACCTTCATCAGCTATCCGATGAGGTGGTCGACATCATGCCAAGTTTTCAATTACCAACCAACACGGTTTATGCGTTGAACCCATTCGCCTCAAACACACCGATTGCCATCAAACTGTGCGTCCAAGCGTTGGAAGAGAAGCTCAAACAGAACTTTGTTTAAAACCAATTCGATAAGTCAGTGATTTAGTAAAGAGGCTTAAAACCAAACTTGCCTAATAGATTGCTCAAGAGTGAAGATACAAAAACATAAAGACACTAAAAAGCCCGAGTATAAACTCGGGCTTTGAATAGTTTTCTTTATAACTTATGAGGAGCTAGATTGCCTGACGAAGTTGGAAGTAACGTCCTTCTTCGTTTAACAGTTTCTCGTGAGAGCCGTGTTCTACAATCTCGCCTTGTTCAATCAGAACGATAGAATCCATCGTTTCCAGACCAATCAAACGGTGCGTAATGAAGATAACCGTCTTGCCTTCGAAGTGCTTCTCGAACAGCGTCATGATGCTGTGTTCTGTTTGCTTATCTAAGCCTTCTGTCGGCTCATCTAGAAGCAGGATAGGAGCATCATGAAGAATCGCGCGTGCGATACCAATACGGCGCTTCTCACCACCAGACAGTTGACGACCACCGTCACCTAACCAGCTATCAAGTGCGTTGTTCTCAAGCAGCTTTTCTAGGCCAACGTCTTTTAGGATATTCGCTAAGTGATCATCGGTCGCTTCTGGTCTTGCAATCAACAAGTTGTCACGCAAAGTACCATTTAGAATGTCGACACGTTGGCTTACTACACTGATTGATTCACGAAGCTGCGATTCATTCCACTGCGTCAGTTCAATACCCGCGATTGAGATATAGCCCTTTTTAGGATCCCAGTAGCGAGTCAGAAGCTGAATCAGAGTCGATTTACCAGAACCCGTTTGACCCACAATCGCAACCTTGTTTGTTGCAGGGATGGTTAGGTCAACAGCGTTCAGAACACTACGCTCAGAATCAGGGTAGTTGAACGTCACGTTTGAGAACGTAATATCAAGCGGCTTGTTGATGTCGAGTTTCTCTTCAGCAAACTGAACTTCAGGCTCTGACAGAATCACTTCATTCAAGCGACGAGCAGAAGACAGAGTTTGACCTAAATGCTGGAACGCGCCTGCGATAGGCATCAGCAGTTCAAAACTTGCCATGGTTGCGAATGCCATTAGCGCGATGAACGGATCTGGTGCATTACCACCCACACCGTCAGCCGCAAGCCAAAGCATAAGAACCAGCGTCAAACCGTTGAACAGCATTAGCGCTGCTGAAGCCATACCGGTTAGGTTGGCGTTTACAAACTGATTTGCCATCAGCTTGTGTTGCGTTTCTAGAATTGCATTACGGTAACGTTCTTCTGCACCGAATAGAGTCAGTTCGCTGTAGCCTTCAATCCAATCGAGTGTAGTCACACGAAGATCAGCTTTGTTCTGTGTCAGTTCACCGCCGTTACGCTTGCCCAGCTTGTAAAACAAGATTGGCCAAACCAACAGCATGATCAGAAGGATAGAACCCAAGATCAAACCAAGCGAGCTATCGAACCACATCAAGAATAGAGTCAGGAAGAAAATCCCGAACACACCAACCGTCACTGGGCTTACTAAACGTAAGTAAACGTGATCCATGGCGTCGACATCAGCAACCAAGCGGTTCAGTAGGTCTGCGTCACGAAGGTTTGAGATACGACCTGGGATCAGCGGAGCCAGCTTCTTGAAGAAGAAGATACGCAGATCAGTTAACAATTTGAATGTTGCATTATGGCTGACAACACGTTCACCCCAACGACCCGCAGTACGGCTCATTGCCAAACCACGTACACCACCACCCGGCAGCATGTAGTTGAAGGTTTCACGCGCAATCGTAAGGCCTGCAACCGCAGAAGCTGAAATGAACCAGCCTGATAGCGTTAACAAGCCGATAGAAGCCGACAGAGTAGCAAAAGCCAATAGCATGCCTAGCGATAGGCCAAACCAATGCTTTTTATAGAGTTTCAGGTAAGGCAGTAAATCACGCATCTAAATTACCCTTATTATCTTGTTGAGCTAAGTTCGCGTTCAGCATCTCTTCAAACAAACCACCCGCAGTCGAAAGCTGAGAGTAATGACCTTGTTCAACCAGACCACCATCGCGCATAACCAGAATATTATCGACTGATTTAAGAGGAGCGAGTTGGTGCGTCACAAGTAGGGCAGTGCGGCTTTCAATGTTGCTATTGATGCCTTTCATCACTAACTGTTCGCTACGAGTATCTAGGCTGGCTGTTGGTTCATCTAGCAACCAGAACTGACCGTCTTGAATCATTGCGCGAGCTAGTGCCAAACGCTGAGATTGACCAACAGACAGGCCGCCAGAGCGATCAGAAATCATGTAATCCAAGCCGTGCTCGTTTACAAATTCGCTAGCAAATGATTGCTCAAGTGCATTCTCGACAACTTGGTCAGCGATATCGTGCTTACCTAGAGTGACGTTGTCACGAATGCTGCCGTGCAACAACAATGGGTTTTGACCAACCCAGCTAATCGTTTTACGCCAAGAGGCTAAGTCTAAGTCACGCAGTTCAACGCCATTGATTTTCAAGCTTCCTTCATAAGGCATGAAACCAAGAATAGCGTTGATCAAACTCGTTTTACCCGCACCACTTGGGCCAACTAACGCAGTTGCTTGGCGAGTGTTCAAGGCGAACGAAATAGGGCCAACCAATTGAACACCTTCAGGGCTTAACACTTTGAGATCTTGAGCCTCAATATTGATGCCTTGAGCCGGGTCGAGTTGAGTGTCGCCTGATTTTACCTTAGTGATGTCGGTTTCTAAGAACTCGACAATACTTTCGGCTGCACCAACCGCTTGTTGCTTCGCGTGGTAAAAAGTACCTAAATCACGCAGAGGTTGGTAAAACTCTGGTGCTAAAATAAGGATAAACAAACCCGCGAATAGCGTAATGCCAACACCATAGTGACCGAAGTTCAGCTCACCGATGTAGGTGAAACCAAAGTAAACCGCGGTCATCGCGATAGAGATCGACGTGAAGAACTCAAGTACCGCAGAAGACAAGAAAGCGATTTTCAACACATCCATGGTACGCGTTCTGAACACTTCAGATGCACCTTTAAGTACTTCTGTTTCAGCGTTGGTGCGGTCAAATAGACGGATAGTCGTCATTGACTGTAAACGGTCGTAAAAGTGACCGGAAAGGCGCTGCAGCGCTTTGAAGTTTTTACGGTTCGCATCGGCCGCTTTCATCCCCACAAGCGCCATGAACATCGGCACCAGTGGAGCAGTCAGCAAGAAGATCAATCCTGCTGCCCAGTTTACTGGGAACACCACAACCAAAATAATGAATGGAATCATTACCGACAGAGACATCTGAGGTAGGTAACGAGAGAAGAAGTCTTGCATGTCTTCTACTTGTTCTAGCAACAGCGTTGCCCACGTACCCGCAGGTTTGCCTTTGATATAAGCAGGGCCTAACTCGCGTAACTTATCAAGGATGAGTTGCCTGATGTAGATCCGGATCTGTTCACCACAGCGATAACCTGCGATTTCACGTCCCCATGTACAGCCAGCACGGCCAACGACCGATAATGCCAAGCCTGCGAAATGACCAACCAGTTCAGATTTATCGACATTCTCGATGATCAGCTGGTGAAGAATAGAGGCGAGAAGAGCTGCTTGAGCAATTAAAAACACGCTTGAAAGTACGCCAAGGCTAATCGCAATCATAAGCCAGCGTTTCGCTAACTTACTCTGTTGCTTAAGCCACTTGTTCAAGCTGCGTTGTTTTTTCTTATCCATTATGAAGGCTTAATGATAATTATTATTTGTTGAGGGCGGCTAGTATACAAAAGAAAGCCCAGTGGATATACCACTGGGCTCTAGGGATTTACAACAAAATGTGATGACGCCCTGCATCTACTGAGGCGAGAGCACCGATAATCAAATCTGCAATCTCAGATTTACTTATCGTTAAGGCTATCTAGGAAGCGTTCAGCATCCAGTGCAGCCATACAACCTGTACCAGCAGAAGTGATTGCTTGGCGATAGTTGTGGTCCATTACATCACCTGCAGCGAACACGCCTGGGATGCTAGTTTGCGTTGCGTTACCTTTAAGACCAGACTGAACGATGATGTAGTCATCTTTCATGTCGACTTGGCCTTTGAAGATTTCAGTGTTTGGTTGGTGACCGATAGCAATGAATGCGCCCATTACTTCGATGTCTTCTGTCTTATCAGACTGAGTATCTTTAATGCGAACGCCCGTTACGCCCATATCGTCGCCCAGAACTTCGTCTAGCGTGCGATCAGTGTGGAGAACAATATTGCCGTTCTCTACTTTGTCCATTAAACGCTTCACTAGGATCTTTTCAGCGCGGAACGTGTCACGGCGGTGAACTAGGTGAACTTCAGATGCGATGTTAGATAGGTAAAGTGCTTCTTCAACAGCCGTGTTACCACCACCTACAACCGCCACTTTCTGGTTGCGGTAGAAGAAACCATCACACGTTGCACAAGCAGAAACGCCACGGCCTTTGAATGCTTCTTCAGAATCTAAACCTAGGTACTTAGCCGATGCACCCGTTGAGATGATCAATGCATCACACGTGTACTCGCCAGAATCGCCTTTAAGACGGAAAGGGCGGTTAGATAGGTCGACTTCGTTAATGTGGTCGAACAGGATCTCTGTTTCAAAGCGCTCTGCGTGTTCTTTCATGCGATCCATCAGTGCTGGACCCGTTAAACCTTCAGCATCACCCGGCCAGTTTTCCACTTCTGTAGTGGTTGTAAGCTGACCACCTTGCTGCATACCAGTAACCAGTACTGGGTTTAGGTTTGCACGAGCAGCGTAAACTGCAGCTGTATAGCCAGCAGGGCCAGAACCAAGAATCAATAAATTACAGTGCTTTACGTCGCTCATGAGGACTCCGAAATTGAAATTGTTTTTATTTATAATCGCTTAGGATTGTATGGAAAATATGGAGGCAATAAAAGTGTAAACAAGGGCTGAAGTGTAATTAATCGTTATAGTTTAGAACTTAATGGAGACAAACGTTTTCGTGGCTGGAAGATCAGTGAAAACACGTAAAGGCTTTAGGGTATTGGAATGAGGGCTATGGCTGAGTTTAGTAAACTAGATGAGGTGTCATTCTACTAATCAAACTTACCTTACGTTGATTTGAAGTCGACCTTGAAGAAGCTTGTATGTTTTGGCTTGCACTAGGGAAGTTACGGCCTCTGAAACTCACAATTGGACATAAATCATTTAGATTGGAAAACCTAAATAACATTCACTGTATTAGTTTATGTATCTCAACTCGACTACCGAGACGTTGTTACCAACAGACTATCTGTTTCCAAATCCACGACGTGAAGGGTAACCATCTCGTGCCATTACTACTTAATCGATGGGTTACTGATATCGGACTCGATAAAAAATACGGCACTCATTCTTTACGTCGTAACAAAGATTCTTTGATCTACCACAAAATCAATAGCTTGCGTGCTATCCAGTTGCTTCTAGGTCATGCTAAATTAAAAAGGTGTCGAGATTGAGGGTACGCTGAGGATTTCAGAGAGTTGTGAGACTTAATGCTCTTCAGCATGTTCATTATTACAGTATCAGGTAAGAAGGTTTTCAATGATACACGCAATTAAGCTAGCAGACGTTGCAACATACAGCCCTACTGGTGTTCATTTTTCGAACTTAAAAAAGATTAATTTTATCTATGGAGCTAATGGTTGTGGCAAGACTACTGCTTCTAATTATTTGAGCCAACCTGATGATGGAAAGTATCAGAACTGTCAACTCACATGGGATAATGAGAGACCACTTAGCACTTTAGTCTATAACAAGGAGTTCCGAGAGAAAAACTTTGGTTCAAGCGACATTGCTGGCGTTTTTACTCTTGGGCAGGCAACAAAAGAGCAAGTTGATACTATTAAAGACAAAAGGTCTTCATTACAAAATGAAAAAGAACAGATTTCACGCCTCACGGTTAGCCTCAACCAACAAACTGAAGTAAAAAATGAGGCGGATAAAGATATCACTGAGCGTTGCTGGAAAGTATTCAAATCGTATGAGTCAGAATTTCGTTCTGCGTTAACAGGCTCTATAGGTAGCAAGTTAAGATTTCGAGACAAAATGCTATCAGAGATCCTCAATATTGACTCGACGACATTGCTTTCATTAGAGGAGTTACAAACAAAAGGTAGAACTCTATTGGGAGATAAACCACCAGTGTACCCTTTAATAGGGTCTTCTGCTGATACGACACTTTCAGCAATAGAAGAAGATGAGATCTGGTTAAAAGTCATCATTGGTAAATCTGATGTTGCAATCTCCGAGTTAGTTTCTCATCTTGGTAACAACGACTGGGTAAACCAAGGTAGAAGCTTCTTAACAAGTGACTCTCGTTGTCCTTTTTGCCAACAACATACGATAGGCGACGAATTTAGAGCCGATCTCGAAAGATATTTTGATGGCTCATTTGCCCGAGATACAGAGCGGGTTAAAACCTTAGAGCATGCTTATCGTAGTGCGGCAGATAGACTACTCGAAGGGTTTCAACGCACTTTGGTTGCTGAGAAAAATAATCTCAACACCAAACTCGACACCGAGCTTTTTCAAACTCATTTAACCTCTCTCGAAAATATCATTAAATCTAATCATTTAGAGTTCATTTCGAAATCAGAAAAGGCCAGCCTGCGAATCGAGGTGATAAGTTCTAAAGATGAGATAACAGAACTCAATAAATTGATAGGTAAGGCAAATGATTCCCTCAATGAGCACAATAAACTAGCCCGAGACTTTGATTCTGCTCTAGCAATTTTTGTGCAGGAAATTTGGAGATTTTTAACCAATCAAGTAGAAGACGATTTAAAGGCATATAACAAGAAAACGAAAGGTCTGACTAAGGCGCTGACTAAGATATCTGAGACCCTTTCTCAACGAAAGAGAAATGAGTCTGAACTAACGCAGGAAATTAGAGACCTAAGTCGTAACATGACGAGTGTTCAACCTACAGTTGATGAAATAAATAGGCTTCTGGTGAGCTTTGGTTTCTTAAACTTCAGGATAGCTCCATCAGCAACACTACCTAATCATTACTGCATTGAGCGATTAGATGGGGAGCAAGTTAAAAACACTTTGAGTGAAGGCGAAGTCACCTTCATAACGTTCCTTTACTTCTATCAACTGACCCGAGGTTCATTTTCAGAAGAAGAAATAACTGAAGATCGAGTTGTAGTCATAGATGATCCAATCTCGAGTTTAGATAGCAATGTGCTTTACATCGTCAGCGCTCTTGTAAAAGACCTTATCCGTGAAATAAAAACAGAGTCAGACTCTAGCATTAAACAGCTTATATTATTGACTCACAACGTTTATTTTCATAAAGAAGTTTCATTTCAAAATGGTCGTTCAAATGGTTGTAAAGACACTAACTTTTGGATTTTAAGAAAAGCAAACAATGTCACTAGCGTAAGTGCATATGAGCAGAAAAACCCGATAGAGTCATCATACGAGTTACTATGGCGTGAGTTAAAAGAGCGGAATGCAAACTCTGGGATTACTATTCAAAACACTATGCGTAGAATAATAGAGAATTACTTCAAAATTCTCGGGCGCTTTAGTGATGAAGATATATTGTCAAAGTTTGAGAATTTGCAGGAACAACAAGTTTGCACTTCATTACTTCATTGGATTAATGATGGTTCACACTGTCTCCCCGACGATCTTTATGTTCAACACCCTGATGACTCAACAGAACTATATATGTCTGTGTTCAAAAAAGTCTTTGAATATGCCGACCACCTTTCACACTACAATATGATGATGGGAGAGCAGGCAGAGTCAGCGCCTGTAGATTTACCCATGAGTGCTTAATAAGTGTTAACTGGGGCATTAGCCTAACTCGCTTTTGTCCCCCAAGCGACTCAAATGGTTTCTGAACTTGAATCCTCAGCAGATGCATATTTACCAGTAACGTATGGTTACTCACGTGCAATACTTGCTCTAGACATTAGTTTTTCTCAGGGAAAATAAAACGTTCGATGCCTGTTTTTTCTAGAAGCGAAACTCATGTTGGGGCATAAACGTGCTAGCGAAAAGCCTCTAACATTTGTGAGCACCCACCTATGTTCTGACAGTCAAAAAACACTAAGTAAACTCCCTTCGTAATATTCGACTTCAAGCGCTTTCAAAAATTGAAGACCAGTGAAGTCCCAGTCCTAAGAAGAAGTAAACCTTTGAGGGCGGCCGAGTTCCCCCCGAACTCGACCTGTTCCAGACGCGCAAGCAAAGGCGTTTGGTTTCTGGCTTACTGATAAATTAACCAATTTCAGTTTGTTGTGTAAATAATCAATAGTTTGGCAACTGATAGGTAGATCGTATTTCGATGTGCAAATCATAGAAATGAATGATGGCAACCGTGGTGCCTGAGTTCATGCAAGGAGGCTGGCGTATTGAAGTGAAAGGGCCGACACAATATGAAACTTGTCTTTATAGTTAATAATATCGTTATTATTTAAATTGTAGGCATTTATAACTGGCTAGTGGAGTGTGCTAGTTTTAAGAGTTGGTCATCTTTTATTCTGGTGTTATGCACTGCTTTTTATTTCTAGATTGGATTTAGTGTCTGAATTATTAAATCTGACGGGATAAATGATTGTTTAATGTTGATTTGGCAAGATCTTCAAGTATCCTCTATGTAAACAAAACGTTAAATATCGAAAGTTAATTAACAATCATTAAGGAGTCGATGATGTTACATGCTCACGAAAATACCCTACATATTACCCACCTCAGTAACCATGCAGTTAAGGAGTTGTCACCATCATTCTCTAAGCTACCAAGCACAGAGCATGCAGATGGCCAGTTCCGATTGAGAAGGTACTCGGTGGTTCAATTCAGTAATGGACAAGTCGTTGAGCAAGACAAGCATAACTTTGTTCAGTCTGAAGACATTAATCACTTTCAAGGTGACGTTGTTCGTCAGTTCGAGCCGATTGAAGCACAAATCCTAAGCAGTGAAGGCATGCAAGAGATGTGTGAACTGTTTATTGAAACCAACGGGCTTGAAGACGGACAAGAAATCGAAATCCATCAAATCCGTATTGCCGCTATTTTTGAAGAAACTCAGGTTGCCCCAGAAGGTGTTCACCAAGACGGCTTCGACCACATCGCGATCATTGGTGTTACTCGTCACAACATCGTTGGTGGTGAAGTGATGCTTTATCAAGATAGCCACGAAGCACCATTCTTTAGAAAAGTGTTAGGAGATGGCGAGGTGGCAATGCTTGCTGATAGTAAGCTTTGGCACAATGCACAACCGATTCGTACCATAGACCACGGCGAGATGGGCTACATGGATGTGTTTGTTCTAACAGCTAAGGATGCGCGCAATGTCCTTCACTCTTAATGATGTGCGCCAACAGTTTAGTGCTTTAGGCCAATATCATAACGGCAAGCCTGTGACCTTTTTTGATGGGCCAGGTGGATCTCAGGTGCCTGAGAATGTTTTAGCATCAATGACCGAATACCTAGGGCATTTCAATTCAAACCTAGGCGGCCACTATTTTTCTAGCCAAAAGACCACAAGTTTAATGCAGCAAGCGCGAGAAGCGGCACAAGCACTGCTCAATGCGGAGTCTTCTGGCAACGTTGTGTTCGGTGCGAACATGACATCGCTGACCTTCCAACTTAGCCGAGCTATCAGTCGCGATTGGAAAGAGGGCGATGAAGTTATCGTCACGGCGTTAGACCATTACTCAAATGTATCGAGCTGGCAGCAAGCGGCAGACGACAAAGGTGCGATTGTTCGCCAAGTTCGCGTAGACGAGTCGGATTGCAGTTTGGATATGGCGCATTTTGAATCGCTGCTTAACGAGAAAACCAAACTTGTCGCGGTGACGTTTGCTTCGAACACCACTGGCTCGATTGTTGACATGGCGAAAGTGATCGAGCTTGCACATCAATATGGCGCTCAGGTTTATGTCGATGCCGTGCATTACGCACCACACCATTTGATCGATGTTCAGCAACTGAATTGTGATTTCTTAGCGTGTTCGGCTTATAAGTTCTTCGGCCCGCATGTGGGGATTGCTTATGTTGCGCCTCAATGGCTACACACGTTAAAGCCTTACAAGGTAGAGCCTGCAACCAATATCGGCCCAGGTCGATTTGAGACTGGTACGCAAAGTTTTGAAGGCCTTGCTGGTGTGATTGCGGCAGTGGATTACTTGGCGCAGTTAGGTGATCCCGCCGATTCATTGCGTTCTCGTTTAGAGCAAAGCTACGCGCTGTATAACAAGCACGAGAGCCAACTCAGTGAGTACTTCCTGAAACGCTTGTCCGATCTTGAAGGGACAAAGCTTTACGGAAAAACCGAGTTTGATTCGAATCTAAGAACGCCAACCTTTGCCGTTACGTTTGAAAACCATTCTCCAGAGTTCATCGCTAAGAAGCTGGGTGAGCATAATATCTGTGTGTGGAATGGTCACTTCTACGCATTAGGGCTGGTGAAGCAGTTGGGTATTGAAGAGCAGGGCGTGGTGCGTATTGGTTGTATGCATTACAACTCGATTGAAGAGATCGACTTGTTGTTCAATGTGCTTGAAGGGATCTTGCGAAGCGACTAGCAGAAGTAATTAGCAAGAAGTCACTAGCACTTAATAGCTATAGAATTAGAAAAGAGCATACTTCTTTCAATAATATTGAGTAGGAAGTATGCTCTTTTTTGTTTGATTGAGCTTATATCTGTTTAGCAAAGTCTACTAAGCTAAAGCCGCTAATCGCTAATTGAAAAAGCCCGTGATTTAACTAAGACAGTTGCTTAACCAGAGCTGCTCCTACTGCGTGAGCACTGGTTGGGTTTTGGCCGGTAATCACTCGCTCATCAACAATTACAAGCTCATGCCAAGGTTTAACCTTGTTGAAACGCGCAGCGCTGCGAGCAAGAGACTCTTCCAGTAAAAATGGAATGTCATTGATGGTGCCAAAATCGATCTCTTCTTCACGAGTAAAGCCAGTCACCGATTTAGAGCTTAGTAGCTTCTCGCCATTGCTTAGAACAATCGGAAGCAGTGCTGCTGGGCCGTGACATACTGATGCGATCACACCGCCATCTTCATAATGCTTAGCTGCAATCGTTGCGAATTGCTCGTCGGTTGCTAAGTCAGAAAGCAAACCGAATCCACCTGGGTAGAAGATAGCATCGTAGCTTTCAACGTTAACTTGGCTTACAGGAATCGTGTTGTTGATGCGGTTCTGGAAGTCATCGTCAGCCAAGATCTCGGCGTTTACTGAATCACCTTCAATATCGGTTCCATACAGTGGACCTTTACCACCCTTGATAGACGCGATGTCGTACTCAAAACCCGCAGCAATGATCTCTTTCAGTGCATGAGTCAGTTCTGGAGCGTAAGTACCGTTCGCTTGGTCTGTATCGCCTAGTGTTGCGTGGTTAGTTACTGGGATTAGTATTTTTTTCATGATTCGTTCCTTTGAGCACGTTTGTTTGGTTTCAGCGTCGTGGCTTTTATTTAGAAAACCAAAGCTTTCAATTTAGATACCGCTGTTTCGTTACCTGTAATACTAGTAGTAAACCATTTGAGTGATAATATGCCGAGTAGGCAAAACATTATTGCTATATAGCAATAGTGGATGTGAATTAGTCGGAGGTGAACAGGAGAAGTATGGATAGCTTTGAAGGTATTAATGAATTTGTGGCGGTAGCGGAGTGTCACGGCTTTTCTGCAGCCGCGAAACAACTGGGTTGCAGTACCAGTCATGTCAGTCGCCAAGTGTCGAGATTAGAAGAGAGGGTAGGTGTGGCTTTACTGGCTCGATCTACTCGTATGGTGAGTTTGACTGAGTCTGGGCATACCTATTATCAACAATGCAAAGATCTGGTTATCGGACTGCAACAGGCGAATGAACAAGTCACGTCTCAACAAGCTCAGCTGAGCGGTACTTTGCGTGTGAGTGCGGCAGGCGCGTTTGCAGAGAATCATGTCGCAGCAGCGTTGATGGAGTTTGCCAAAGATCATCCTGAGCTCACCATCGAAATGAACTTCAATACCAATATGGTTAACTTCATCGAAGATGGTATTGATTTCGCGATTCGCTATGGTCGACTTGATGATTCTGGTTTGGTGGCAAGGAAGCTGGTGGATCGCCCAATGGCAGCGGCCGCGAGTCAGAACTACATCGATCAATTCGGTTTTCCAACACAGCCTGAACAGTTGAAGTTGCACAGCTGTATTATTGCCAACAGTGATCAGTGGTTGTTTGAGAAAGATGGAAAACCGTTAAACGCGGTGCGCGTACATGGGCGTTGGAAAAGCAATAACTCGAGTGCGGTACTGAAAGCTTGTGAAGAAGGGCTTGGCATTGTTTATCTTCCCAAAAGCAGCTTCAACGGAGGTCTTGCCAATGGAAAGCTCGTTCCAGTGCTAGAAGAGTATTGGGGAGCAGGTACAAGCAGTTGGATCGTATATCAAAACCGTCGCTTTCTTCCACAGAGAGCAAGGCTGGCTATCGACTTCTTAGTCTCTCACTTTTCGGATTGGAATGAATAACCGAATAGATAATGCTTACATAGCTATACAATATCCTTCTTGTTTTTTGATGTGCGTAATAAGAAGGTGCTATTTGTCTACTTTTGATGACTTAAGCTTACGATTGAGTTGTAGAGAAGCCTAAAGCAGTACGATATACTAGATATCATATTAATGTCCCTAACGCGTGATAGATTGTGTGGAAGCGTTGGCAGGATGTGTTGTTATGCTTCGGCTTATGAAGTGTAGCGAGAATGCGGAGTTGGCAATGTCTTCAATAAATTTCGAATCCACGTACGGTGTAATAACGATTCAAGATATGAATGTAGTGAGTGTTGACGCTAACTATGCTCGCATCTATGGATACCAATCACCGGAAGAACTACTTTCTGATATCGATAGCTTTCTAGATCTCATCTCAGAAGAGTACCATGTTTTAGCCTATCAAAATTACCTCGAAACGGTCAGTGGTCAACGAGACCCTCAGGTTCACACCTATACCAATGTTGATCGCAATGGCCGAGAGTTTACCGTGTTTTCTATCGATCATGTGACGGAGTGGCAGGGAAGACCTGCACTGCAAGTCACGGTTATCGATCTTTCCCCTGCGATTCAGCTGCAAAATGCAGTGCGTGAGCAAGATAAGATGTATCACGACATGATCATGCAATCAGGGCAGGGCATCTTGGTTCACCGAGATTTCAAACCGTTGATGGTCAATCAATCCTGGGTAAAACTGCAAGGTGGATCTTCCATAGAGCAAGTCTTAGCGCTGGATTCGATTCTTGACTTAGTACCACAGCAGAATAGCGACGGCATCTATAAACACTATCAAGCGATCGTGTCGGGTGAGTTGTCGGGAACCAGTACCGTGGTTGAAAATATTGGCTTTGACGGTGTTCATCGCTTCTTTAATATTTACGATAATGCAATTACTTGGAAAGGTCAGCGGGCCGTTCAAGTAGTACTCGAAGATGTGACTCAAAAGGTGATGTTGGAGAAGCAGTTGGTTCACCAAGCGAATTACGATGAAATGACGGATCTGCTTAATCGTAGGGCGATTTATGAATGGTTGAGAGAGCATATGTTCTCTAAAAACTACCTTGTCTGTATGCTACTAGATATCGATGACTTCAAGTCGATCAATGATACTTATGGTCATATGGTGGGTGATGAGGTAATTTGTGCTTTGGCTGGTATAACTAAGCGCAATGCCGAGAAAGTCGGTGGAGTAGCAGGCCGTTGGGGTGGTGAAGAGTTCATTATATTTATCCCAAATGCGTCTCTTGAAACAGCTCTCGAAGTTTCAGAAGAGATTCGCCAACAGTTCAATCAAGTCGAGTTCAAAGTGGGTGAACAAATTCGTTTTAACTCTAGCGTGAGTATCGGAATCAGCGATAGCCGAGCGTGTGAAGACGGTGTCACTATTGACGCACTCGTGAATTTAACCGACCAATCTCTTTATCGCGCGAAAGCCAATGGCAAGAATTGCGTAGACGGAGATGTAGTCGCGCTTTAACGCCTAAAACCGTCATCCAAAGACGAATAGAATCGACAACGAAAAATGCCCTCAAGTCATCACTTGAGGGCATTTTAGTTTTTGGCTATTAACTGAACGCCTCTAACTATGAGAAACGCTTAAGTTCTATAAATTAGGCAGACACTTCTACTTCGTAAGAGCCAAATTTACGGATGTTAATCACACCAGTATCCAAGATAAGGTATTGGCCTTTAATGCCTTGAAGTACGCCCGTCACTTCAGGGTTCTTATCAAAGTTGTGCGATACAATTTTCACTGGGTGCTGTTCAACCGGGTAGCTCAATGAAGTAATGCTCTCACTGAGTACCTCGATAGCATCATCACCAAACTTCGTTCTGATCTCTTGAATCTTATCTTCTACAAGTGGCAATAGTTCTTTGGCTTTTTCTACCAACTCCATATCGTCGCCGTCGCCTTTTAGCAGTGTGCGCCAGTTGGTTTTGTCAGCAATGTGTTTTGCTAATTCGACTTCAATAAGGCCAGAGATCTGACGTGTTTTTACCTTCAAAATAGGTAGGCCTTGAGTGGCACCTTGATCAATCCAGCGAGTTGGAATCTGAGTATGGCGAGTGATTCCTACCTTAAGGCTTGATGTGTTCGACAGGTAAACGAAGTGATCGACGAAGCAATTTTCTTCACCCCATTGAGGCTCACGACAAGTGCCTTGTTCGTAGTGGCAAGTCTCAGGCTTCATGATGCACATGTCGCAGCTTGCTAGCTTTTTCATGCACACAAAGCAGTGGCCTTGAGAGTAGCTTTTCTTAGTTTTCTTACCACACGAACAACAAAAAATATTACCAGTGTGGGTAAGGTTGATGGTTTTTCCAATCAGAGGGTTTAGCTCTACAAACTCTTCCCCTACAGGTAAACGGTAGGTAACCGCACCATCAAGGGAAGCACTCATTTTTCTGAGTGTTCCTTTTGCTAATAAAGACATGACATTACTCGTTGTATTTTGATTATTATTTCGTCGACTCGAACGCCTTGTAAGCAGTCGCTGCGGTTAACGATGATTATGCGATGAGTATAACAAATAGAGCCCCTATTTATACGCAATATTACTTGATTCATGCAGTGAATAATTGACTGGAAATACGTCATCTAAATTATAGTATGACATTTTGTTAAGGTGTGATATAACGTTTTTAAGTCAATTGTTAGTATGCAATCTAATGATTAATTTTGCTTGTTTATATCGTCAAATCCCAACTATAGGGACCAAAAGCCGGAAGCTTAGATGTGAAGTGGATTCATAAAATTGTTATCTTTCTAGTTATCGCAACACTTGCCATTGTGCAGTATTACCAGGTAAGTGGAAATCGTGTGATAACAACAATTACTCCTGAACAATATGAATTTATCGCGACCAGCGATCAAGTTGATAGAGGAGTCAGTACCTCCCAATTATCCTATGAAAATGGGCAGTATATTCTCGATTGTGAGCTTAAAAAATCCGAATATCCGTGGCCTTACTGTGGGCTATCGATTCGTATTAGCCCAGATATAACCACTGGTCTTGACCTTTCGCAGTACCACACCTTTAGAGTCAATATTGATTACCATGCGAAGGCTGATTCTAGTGGTCGTCTGAGAACGTACCTACGTAATTACAATCCTGCTTATTCGGTTCCCGATGATGAGTACACACATAAGTACAATGGGATGGAGTTCTCTCCAGGAATCGATGGTGGCGTGATCGAGATCCCGATCAAAAACTTGCAAGTCATGACGTGGTGGTTAGCGGATAACGAGATTGCGTTAGAGCACTCAGCACCTGAATATTCGAACGTTAACATGGTTGAGTTTGCTACTGCTTCTGGTGCTAAATTAGGTCACCATCGGATAATTATTCGAAGTATTGAGTTTGAGGGTTCGTATATTTCGGCTGAAAGCCTGTTCCTGATCTTGCTGTTTATCTGGGTGGGTACAGGCACTGTGTTTCTGCTTTCAGAATTACACCGCTCAAGAAAACGTATCGCGATCGCTGAAAAAAGACACCATCACTTAAAAAACGTCAATCGGGCATTGAGAGAGCAAAACTTCGAGTTTTCTGAAAAGGCTCATCGTGATGAATTGACAGGGATACTTAACCGACACGCGATTCGTGATTGGTTAAAAATGCAGTCGCAACAGGTGAAGCAAGGCCACGGCAAGTTAAGTATGCTCTACCTGGACATTGACTACTTTAAAAGTGTGAATGACAAATACGGACACCTGATGGGTGATCATATCTTGCGTGAATTCAGTATGGTGGTTGGCAGCTCTATCAGTGCGACGGACAAACTTGTACGTTGGGGTGGTGAAGAGTTTATTGTTTTTTGCCCTGAAACCGAAGCTGGCGAAGCGCAGAGAAAGGCAGAGAAAATCCGACTTTTGGTTAGCCAACATCTTTGGATTCATGGGGATTCTCTCACTTGCAGTATCGGCATTGCCGAGATAAAACAAGAGCGGGTGACAGAGACCATTGCCCGCGCTGATGAAGCCTTATATCAAGCGAAGCATTCAGGGCGTAATCAGGTGGTCTTGAGCCACTAACCTGAAAATTGTTTTGATTAGCTTATAAGCCACACGCGCACATGTGACGTGTGGCGTTTTTATGGTTCTTATCCCAATAGCCAAAACAAAAAAGGTGGCGCGGGGCCACCAAAAGGGAAAAGCGTTTCTTGTTTTTAGATGCCCGTTTGGCTGATCTTGCTAGTTAAACGGATCTTGTTAGTTAAACTGATCTTGTTAGCAGAGCGGGCATTTTTGTACTGGTTGAGCCGGGGGAAGCTGCAACCAGATTTTTTTTGAGAAGGGGCATTCCTATAAGTACTTGTCTATAAACATACGTCTATAGGACATTAGTGTTTACCAGAAAATCCAAGCGAACAGAGTCAGAACTAGGATACAAACTAGGTTCAACACCATACCGACTCGCATCATTTCTTTTTGTTTGATATGACCAGAGCCAAATACAATCGCATTAGGTGGTGTCGCGACTGGTAGCATGAAGGCACAAGATGCGGCAATCGCAATCAGTGCAGATAAGATAACAGGTGACATACCCAGCGCTTCAGCAATGGTTGCAAATACAGGGACAAGCAATGCCGCACTCGCTGTGTTACTCGCAAACTCCGTTAGGAATACCACGAACGCGACTACGGCTAGAATCGTAAGAAGTATACCTGCTGTTTCTAAAAATCCGCTTAGTGAGTGTGCTAGGAATACGCTGGTTCCGGTCGCTTTCAGAATGTTACTTAAACAGATACCACCACCGAACAGGATAAGTACACCCCAATCCGTTGTCTTCTCAACGTCTTTCCATTCCACGGCTCTAGAAGCGCCAAGCAGTACAATGGCGCCAATCGCTACCAAACTATCAAACTTAGAGAACCCGCCAATCATTGCGTTGATCGGCTTGCCGAATATCCAAAGCGTTACGGTTAAAAGGAAGATAGACAGTGTGATTTTCTTGCTGTTTGTCCACTCGACAGGTGCATGGTCTAACTCGAATTTGTGGTCAAGTTTTGGCTTAGTCATCACGTACAAAATAATCATCGTGATTGGCAGTAAGATCATCGAGATAGGTAGTCCAAGCGCCATCCACTCTGTGAAGCTCAAGCCAACTTCTGCCGCAGCAATGGCGTTTGGTGGGCTACCAACTAAAGTTGCGATACCACCGATTGAAGCACAGTAAGCGATACCCAATAGCACGAACACGTAGGTGTTTCGGTCTTCACTTTTGTCGACTTTGTTCATGATACCAAGAACAAGAGGGAGCATCATTGCTGTGGTGGCGGTGTTTGAGATCCACATGGATAAACCCGCACTCACACCGAACAACATGAACACGGCTACCGACATTCTGCCTTTTGCTATGAGCAATACTTTGTCAGCTATCGCTTTATCCAGCTCTTGCTTGTTCAGTGCGGCTGCCAACGCGAATCCGCCCATGAACAAGAATATGATGGGATTCGAAAAGTTAGCCAGTGCTGCGGGCGTGTTGAATACACCAAACAAGACAGCCAATAGGGGAACGAGCAAAGCGGTGATGCTGACGTGGATAGCTTCTGTTAACCATAGAATGGCAACGAACACGAGAATACTTAAACCCGTATTCACTTGCGCTTCGAATGGCAGGGAATTGAGCAAAACTGCAAATAGCGTGAAATTACCAATTAATATCATGCTGTTGCGGGTAAACAACCAGTGTTTCAGTGTAGTAACAAGTGCCGTCATAAGACGCTCCTTTTGTTTATCCTCGTTTTATTGGTGCACGACTTCGTTGAGCGGTGCTTATACCAATCGTAGTAACTAACTGGTCTCATCCTAGCTGGTTAAAACACTCGATAACATCGTTAGAAATTTTGATTGTAGAATAACTACTTATCGAAAATTTCTGCCTTGTTCTCAAGCATTTTTCCTGCGCTATTTATGATCACTTACTTACTTTGATTGGTATTATTATTTTCGAGGTATATAGACTTGATGTAGGGTCAGACTTTGTTGGGAGAATGTTACTCAAGTTAATAAAGGAGTGTTGGTGTGTTTTTGCTTAACAATGGGGAAGTGTGAGGCAACAAATTCAAAATGTGTAGTTTTCTACACATCGGTCTCTGCTGGTTCTAAAATAGGGCTTACTGAAGGAGTTGCAATCGGATTTTCAGTAGGGTTTGTATTGGGGTCTGCTATAGGATTTACATTGGGGTCCGTAATAGGGCTAGGAATCGGCAATGATTCTGGTTTTGGACTGGGTTGGATCGGCTCTTTAGGGCCAAGGAATTTTGGCGTAGTACCAATAATATACAGATCAAGAAACGCTTTGGTACGTGCAAACACTTCACGTAAACGTATTGAGGTTCCTGAATGATGGGTTGGTCCTGAAACCGCCAAACACTGCGCATTAATATCGTAAGAGTTAGCGATAAATAGCGCTCTTTCACAGTGGAACTTCTGAGTGATGATTAGGAAGTTATCGGTATCGAATATCTTTTTGGCGCGAACAATCGAATCTAGGGTTCTGAACCCCGCATAATCTAGATTGATGCGTTCATCGGGGACGCCCGCTTTTAACAAGTCGCGTTTCATCGTCCACGGTTCATTGTAAGAGCGATGAGCGTTATCGCCACTCAGTAGAAATTGGTCTACCTTTTCACGATCGAACAGCTCAATCGCGGCTTCGATTCGGTGTTTATAATAGTCGTTGAGTGTTCGACCCAAATATTTGCTCGTGCCAAGCACAACGGCGACCTCAAGCTCGGGCACTTCATCTATATCGTAGATGATGCGATCTTCCGCTTGCCATGAAACCCAATAATCGATCGCAATAACCGCAGCGCTGCCTACTAAGAACACGAGGAAAGCGCCAAACAGAAAACCTTGCAGTTTTTTGTAAGCTTTTAATAAGTGGCTACGGAAAATGTGAGAATCAAATTTCACTCTCGGTATGGTCCTTTGACTGAGCAATAATTTTTGAGTGCTCGATAATACCAAATAAAAATGAGAAAAATCAGTTAAAAAGACAAGACAGTGTAAAGAAAAAAGCCCCAGCAGTTGCAGAGGCTCTTGTAAGAGTAGTTAACGCTCTTTATTCCAAGCGCAGCACGCTTTATTCAAAGTACAGAACGCTTTATTAGAATGCAGTACGCTTGTAGCGACGGTAAACCGGCTGCCAGAAGTGCTGCTCAATCGCTTGTTGTAGTGCTTCTTCAGTGATCTCTAGAGCAACACCTTGCTCAATCGCTTTTTTACCAACGGCAAAAGCAATCTTCTTAGATACGGTGTGAATCTCTTCCAATGGTGGAAGTAGAGCACCTGAGCCATTGATAGCAAGTGGAGAACACGTTGCAAGTGCTCGGCTTGATTCCATTAGCATTTCGTCAGTGATGCGTGAAGCATTCACAGCCAATACACCAAGGCCAATACCTGGGAAGATGTAGCTGTTATTACACTGAGCGATTGGGTAAGTGGTGCCGTTGTGAACCACAGGCTCAAACGGGCTACCTGTCGCAACAAGCGCTTGGCCGTCAGTCCAACGAATAATGTCATTTGGTGTTGCTTCAACACGGCTTGTTGGGTTTGACAGTGGGAACACGATAGGACGTTCACAGTGTAGGTTCATCTCTTTGATGACTTCTTTGCTGAACAGACCCGGAGCACCAGATACGCCAACCAGAACCGTAGGTTTCGCGTGACGAACAACGTCTAGTAGAGAGAAACCAGTGCCGTCGCTTTCCCAATCTTTGGTGTTCGCGTTGGTTTGAACTAGACGCTGTTGGAAATCAAGCAGGTTTTGCATGCCTTCCTGTAGCAGACCCCAACGGTCAACCATGTAAACTTGAGAGCGAGCTTGTGCATCGCTGATACCTTCAGACACCATTTGAGCAATGATAGCTTCAGCAATACCACAACCTGCAGAACCCGCACCTAAGAAGGTGATGCGTTGGTCTGACAGTTTGCTGTTCGCTGCTTTACATGCTGCAAGTAGAGAACCAACCGTTACAGCGGCTGTGCCTTGGATATCATCGTTGAAACAACAGAGGCGATCTTTGTAGCGTTCAAGCAGTGGCATTGCGTTCTTTTGTGCGAAATCTTCGAATTGAACTAGAGCATCTGGCCAACGGCGTTGAACGGCTTGAATGAATTCTTCAACGAATGCATCGTAATCTGCACCTGTGATACGAGGGTGACGCCAGCCCATGTACATTGGGTCAGCAAGACGCTGCGGGTTGTTTGTACCCACATCGAGCACGATTGGTAGCATGTAAGCTGGGCTGATGCCGCCACAAGCTGTGTAAAGTGCTAGCTTACCAATTGGAATACCCATGCCACCGATACCTTGGTCTCCCAAACCAAGAATACGCTCACCATCCGTAACCACGATAACTTTAACGTTGTGGTTTGTCGCATTGTTCAGTAGGTCATCGATACGATCGCGGTTCGGGTATGAGATAAACAGACCACGGCCACGACGGTAAATATTTGAGAAGTTCTCACATGCTGCGCCAACTGTTGGCGTGTAAATGATAGGCATCATTTCAGAGATGTGGTTTTGAACTAAACGATAAAAAAGCGTTTCATTAGTGTCTTGGATGTTACGAAGGTAGATATGCTTATCCATATCACTTTCGAAGTTACAATATTGCTTGTATGCACGTCCTACTTGCTCTTGGATTGTTTCGGTTGTTTCCGGTAACAAGCCTTCAAGGTTGAAAGAACTGCGCTCTTCAGCAGAGAATGCGCTGCCTTTGTTTAGAAGAGGGGTACTTAGTAGAGCAGGACCAGCATAAGGGATATATAGAGGGCGTTTATCGTTGTTCATTAGATGCCTAATATGGGAGAAAGGGTAACCGAAAAATGATAACGGTTTAGTTATTCAATTGTAAATAGTTTACCTCCGATCTTTGCAAACAAAATGATATTCTTACCCATGTCCCACACTTATCGAATTTTAGCAGCATAATTCGTTATACTTTGCTCACACTTTTTCGCGACGCCTCTTTTTTATGTCATTACTTCCCATCGATGCTTATCAAAACGTATTTCACGAACAAATCGCTAATTCTCACCTTGTCGTAGAGGCGGAAACCGGATCGGGTAAATCTACGCGCCTGCCACTTTGGGCTTGCCAATATGGGCGAGTGCTGGTGGTGGAACCAAGACGCATCGCGTGTACATCACTGGCTAAATATCTCGCCCTACAATCGGGTGAAAAGCTTGGTGACAAAATTGGTTATGCGATCAAACTTGAGTCTGAATACAACGAGAAAACTAACGTTGTTTTTGTGACGCCCGGTATCGCGCTGCGTTGGTTATCTGAAGATGGACTCGCTGGCTTTGATGTCATCGTTGTCGATGAATTTCACGAAAGGCGTTGGGATATCGATTTGCTGGTGGCGATTCTCAAACAAAAAGCGAGTCATCGCTTGGTGATCACGTCTGCAACCATCGAAGGGGAACGTCTCGCTCACTATTTGGATGCGAATCGAATAAGCTGTGAAGGCCGAACTTATCAAGTTGCTATTGAACACCGAGCGAATGAGTCCAGAGCATTGCCCGATATTCGACACCTAGAGCAACGCATTGCCGAAGAAGTGAATCACCAACTGATAGCATCTTCTGGTGACATGTTGGTTTTTCTGCCGGGTAAAAAAGAGATCGTGCAATGCGAACAAGCCTTAGCGAAAAATCCAGATATCCAAGTGGTGAAATTGCATGCGTCGGTCAGTGATAAGGAGCGAGATTTAGCGTTATCGGGTCGTAATATCGATATCAATGCTAACGGTTATAGCCTGAGAAAGGTCATTCTTGCAACCAACGTGGCAGAAACCTCATTAACCATTCCCGATATTGGTGTGGTGATAGATTCAGGATTAGAAAGACGCACCGTTCAACGAAACGGTAGAACGACTCTGATGCTTAAATCCATATCACGAGCCAGTGCCAAGCAACGAGCTGGTCGCGCGGGTAGGGTAATGGACGGCGCTTGTGTGCGTCTGTATGGTGAGCATGCGGCGTTAGAGTTAGTCACACCGCCTGAATTGCAGCGTGAAGAGCTGATCGAACCGATGTTGGCCGCGGCCTGTTGTGGTGCTCCGCTTGAGAGCTTGTCTTTCCTTGATCCTATTCCTGAAAAATCACTAAACAGTGCTACTCAAACCTTGCTGACGATGGAAGCGATTAAAGCCGACCATCAAATTACCGAGCATGGCAAAAAGCTGTATCCGCTGCCGATTGATGCTTTGTATGCCGATATCGTTACTCGAATCAAAACCAAAGCATTAAAAGAAGCGATGGTCGATCTCACAGCTGCGTTGTCCGTTCCGGCTCGCTTGTATCAGTTACCGAACAATGCAGAACATTTGGAAGCACTCGCTCAGCAAGAAAAGGAAGGGTGTGATCTAAGCCTGTTGATTCAGATCGTTCGCGGTCGCGAATATCCGAATCTAGAAATCGATCAGCAGGCATTGAATGAAGCACAGGGACTGGCTAAGCAAATGCGTGAGGTGTTTGAACTTCCTCAATTAGAAGTCGCGTCCCGTTTCCAGCGTATTGAACTGCTTAACACTATTGTTCAACTTCACCCTGAACTGGTGTTCGTACGCAGACTGAAACGAAAAGAAGCCTTTGCTAATGGAGTTTTAGAGGTAGTACTCGGCCGTCAGAATCGTTTCCCTGATAATGAACAAGCGATGTTGGTGCTTGATACCCATAGTTTGCCGGGAAGAGGCGTTAAGCAAACACTGACCTTAGCGACGGTCACTGCACCTATTCCTTTGGATCTTATGATTGAAGCGGAGATGGGAGAGTGGCAACAAGGTGAAACCGTGGTCAATGATGATGGCGTTTTTACTGAGATGACATTGGTGTACGCTGGCCGTACGATCACGACCAAGCTCGTGGCAGCGGAAGGGCAACTATCGTTAAAGCCGATCGTCGATCTTGTATCGAATGGGGTTAAACTTCCCGGTTTTGCAGAAGCTCGCACTCAACAAATCAAACATTGGCAGTTGTATGTGAAACTCGGTCTCAATGAACAAACCCAATACACACCAGAAATTGGCCAAATGAACTTTGAGCTATGGTTTATAGAACAGCTTGAAGTGTTAGGTGTCACTGATGTGAGCGAATTGGAAATGTTCGACCATGCTGATATTCCATTCGATGGTATCCCTACTTGGCTTTATTCAGAGTTTTCGGAAAAGTACCCGTTTGCATTGAGCCTTGCCGACTTGCAACTCGAAGTCGAATACCTGCCGGCACGCAAGCTGATTTACGTTCACTATCAATCGGGCAGTCGAAAGTTATCGCCAAAACGTTGGGAGCTCCCGACATGGTCTGGCTGGCGTATTCAGTACAAAAAAGCGAGTCGGATAATTGATATCAAATAGATGGATTAGTTTTATCTCTAAAATATTAATCAAATAGGTGCATATATGTTTTTTCAGTACTTATTTTGTTACAAGTTTGATTTTTATATGCCTTTTTAACCAATCAAAAGGTCATAAAAGACTATTCTTCTATATCCTATTGCTATAAAGAAAGAGTTGATAGATATTGAGTATATTGTGTTGTCAAAGTGTCGGGGGACATCATGGATAAACAGACAGAGACGCGTGTAGAGTTTGATTACACAACATTTCTTGGCGCCTCATGCAGTAAAAAATGGACTTTTCTGGAAGCACTAACCACGATTGCGCCAGTATTTAGTACCGTCTGGCGAGATAGCATTAAAGAGCTCGCAAGCCCTGAAGATCGTTTATGGCAGATGGCATTGAAATCGATGTCGACGCGTAAAAGTGATGAGTCAAACATTGTTACCTTACTCAAGCTAGCCAAGCTAGAGGGGATCAATGAACTCAAAGTTGCTATGCCATATTCTCTTGAAAAAGAGCAGATCGAGTACATTGAATCGCGCAGTCATTTGGTGATTGCCGAGAATACTGGAGAAGAGTTTACTATTAAGCTTTAATCTATCAGTATTGCTTAGAGCTTAGAGCTTAGAGCTTAGAGCTTAGAGCTTAGAGCTTAGAGCTTAGAGCTTAGAGCTTAGAGCTTAGAGCTTAGAGCTTAGAGCTTAGAGCTTAGAGCTTAGAG
>NZ_JBGONH010000041.1:0-47141 GCF_041439075.1 Vibrio sp. FF145 | reverse complement strand
TTAAAACGCTTTTATCTCGAACAAAATTTAACCACGAAAGGTCAACACGCCCTAATTATTCAACCACTAAATTGTTCTGCTAAATCACTTGTGAGATTAGCAAGAAGCAACCAAACAGCAATGAGAACAACATCATTGCGCTGCCACCTTCTGCTCGGTATCGGTCTTCCGCGACCTTCATAAAGCGTTGCTTATGAACCATCACCAGAGGAACAAAAACAGCCAAGAACACTAAGATGATACCTGCGTAGTTCAACACTTGTAGGAACTTGTCCGCAGCAAGCAATGAACCCGCCAACGGCAAGATAAAGCTAATGCAGTACGTTACCGCGGTGTTCTGGTTGAACATGTCCTTGTTCTGGTTGAATAAAGACATCGCCACACCAAAGAAAGAGGTCAGCAACGCCAAGCCAGTGAAGGTAGACAGAACGTTACCCACCCAAGGAGACTGAGCCTCAAAAGCCGCCATCAAATCTGATACGTTCTTGAAGCTTCTAAATTGCTCTTCGCTCAAGTTACCGACCACAGCAAACAACCAGCACAAGTAGCACACTAATGGAATCAGAGAACCGATAATAACCATGTTACGCAGCTGTTTGTCTGTCGCTTCGTGGTTGTAAGAAACCAAGGTTGGAATCACAACCATAAAGCCAAAGCTCGTAAACAGGATGGCACTGGTTTTGATTAGATCGACATGGTCATGACTGGTTACCTGCATCAAGTTTTCTTGCGTCATACTTGGTGCCAAAAACACCATGGTTGCAAACAAGCTTGCTAGCATCACAAAGAACAATGCGCGGTTGAGCTTATCAATCACTCCGGTGCCACTTGCGACGACAGCACCAGCAAGTAACGTAAACACGACTTGGCTCGTGGTCGCGGTGAGTTCAACGCCAAAGTTAGACAGTAACTTACTCAGCAAGTCACCTGCGCCCAGAATGTAAGCCATCAATAGGCAAATCAATAACGCGTAAAGTAGGCCGTTGGTAATCAACTGCCCTTGTTTGCCCAGAGTTTTTCGAGCAATAGAGTTCAACCCTAGACCGCCACCCGCTTTGATGGTCGCTTCTAGAAGTAATAATGCTGCGTAAGTGGTGCCGAAACAGATCAGAACCATCAGCAGCGTGCCGTAAAGCAATCCAAATTGAGCTAATACCATTGGGATCGCAAGCATACCAGCACCGAGAGCGGTACCAGCGATAATTAGGGAGCTACCCATCATTTTAATATTCATTGTTTTTAACTTATTTGTTTAGTTTTTATAGATATGAGTCTTCGTACATCGAGCGGATGACAAAGGAGTTCAGATAGAAATAGAGTTATAAAACGAATAACAATAGGAGCGATAAGCGGTAAAGAAGCGTGCAGAGACGTGGTCGAACAAGGTGTTCAAAGGGGAGCTTGTCTTAAAAGAGGTAAAACGAGAAGCGTGAGTTTGCGTTAACTGATGTGGTGAACCTTCTGTAGGTTCAATAATCGGCGATGTAATCTTGAATTTCATGTATGTGTCCAATAATTAAGTCACATTCCATAGTATTTGAAGCAGCGTATCCATTGCTGCCCTACCTCTGTCATTAGAGGTATTTTCATCTTATCGAATGAGCTTTGAAACACAACGCTATAACCACATTTTTTGCTATTAAATTGAACAAAATAGCCATTTGGATACAAATCGACCACCAAACCGCGTAAAACAATAATCATTATTAATAAAAAGCGGAACTATAAACACCCCACCCCATAAACAACAAAGCTTGTATAAAGAGCACCCAAACATATATGACAGCTACAAAAAAGGCGCTCTTGTAAGCGCCTTTCGTTCGATTATAGCTTTTAAGGCTATAACCTTGAAAGCTATAGTATTGAAGACTGTTGCCTTGATAGCTGTAACTTTGATAGCTGTATCTTTGAAATCTACAGCATCGAAACCTTATTCACCGCGGTAGATACAACCCGCTGTACATGTTTCTTTAATCTCAACCTTGCTCAAAAGTGGCAAGCTTGGTTTAAGTTCATTCCAGATCCACTTAGCCAATACTTCACTTGTCGGGTTTTCTAAACCGTCAATGTCGTTTAGGTAGTAGTGGTCTAAACGGTCGTAAATTGGTTTGAATACAGCTTTAATTTCAGAAAAGTCGATTACCCAACCTGTATGCGGGTCAACTTCGCCTTCTACGTACAAACGAACAAGAAAAGAGTGACCATGCAAACGACCGCACTTATGCCCTTCTGGCACGTGTGGAAGATGGTGGGCTGCTTCAAACATAAACTCTTTGTATAACTCAGTTCTCATTGTGTTTCTCAGGCTAAAAAAATGACACGCAATATTACGTAAAACCAATGCACACTACAAGTTCTATCACCACTGTACGGCCTTATTAGCGGCAAGGGGGGAGCTTGTTGCTAGCCACTCACTTGAGTCACAATAAAACACATATAAAGATGGCTTGAAAATCACCATACGCTTAACCTTCTCGCCCAACGAGAAACAAACCCGCTACATCACAGAAACATAACCACAACCGGAGTGTGGTCACACAATCGGTTATACCCCATAGGTGGTAGAGCCGCTTACACGTAAAGTATGCATGTCATTATACTTAATAAAAACAAACACCTTATGCGCTCAACAATCACCTTTAAAATCCTAGTAGCCCTCGCCATTGTGTTCACTTTCTTGCTTGCAATATCGACTTACTTTCAATATTCGCAGCAAAAGCAACTTGTAAACTCGGTGTTAAGTGAGCAGCTTCACGATAAGGCAAGCAACTATTTCGATAGCCTTAATATGATGATGCTGACTGGCACCATGGCACAAAAAGAGACCCTTCGTCAGAAAGCGTTAGCGCAAGAAGGCATTGAAAATGTTCGTGTACTGCGCGCCGATGCAGTGAGCAAATTGTACGGACCTGGCAATGACAACCAAACACCTATTGATGATATCGATAAACGAGCGCTAGCAGGCGAAACTGTTATCGAACCCTTTTCTGCCGATTGGGGTAAAGGCTTGGTTATTGCTCTGCCAATGAAGTCGAGCGAGAACTATCGCGGCACCAATTGTGTGGCATGTCATATGGCACCAGAAGGTGAAGTATTAGGCGCGATTCGCCTAGAATATAACCTCAGCCACGTTAACGCGCTGATCAACACTCAAACCATGGCTGCTATAGGCATTATGGCGGTTATCTCCTTCGCCGGGTTTGTTCTTACGATGGGATTAATTCGTAAGATTATCGTTCGCCCTCTTCAACAGACTTCGCGGTTTATGACCCAAGTAAGCAGCGATAAAAACCTGTCCACTCGTTTGCCCGAACAAAGTAAAGATGAGATTGGCACGCTGGCTAACGCCATCAACTCGTTCATGGGAACCGTTTCTAACAGCTTAGAAAAGGTACAAGATACTTCGCACAAACTGAATGCGTCAGCCAATCAACTGACTAGCGTTGCACAAATTACCGAGCAAGCCGCCAGCGATCAACAAAACGAAACCGCTGAAGTACAAAACAATATCGAAGGGATACAGGCGCAGCAAGTTAATGTAGAACAAGCCACTTTAACCGCGTCAGAACTCATCAATCACACCTCAGATGTGGCTTGTAAGAGTGCTAACCAAGCACATGATGCAAGTAGTGAGATTAAGAATCTAGTGAGCAGTATCGAAGAAGTGAAACACAAGATACAAACACTTAATGAGCAAACTGGAGAAGTCTCTTCAATATTGAGTGTGATTCGTGGCATTGCCGACCAAACCAACCTTCTAGCCTTGAATGCAGCGATTGAAGCGGCTCGAGCGGGAGAACAAGGTCGCGGCTTTGCGGTAGTGGCAGATGAAGTTCGTAATCTTGCATCACGAACGGCAGAGGCTACTGGCAGTATTGAGTCTATCATTCATCAGTTCCAACAAGGCAGTGAAGAATCGCTGAATTCTGCTGACCGCGTTTGCGAACAAGCACATCAAAGCTCGACAGATATCGACGCACTGTCCGTTGAAATGAACGGTGTCGTTGAAGAAATGAAACAAGTGTTAGCTCATGCACAAAATATTCAGCAACAGACGCAATCCACCACACAAGCAACCCAAGATGTGCAACAAAAAGTTGAAACCATCACTTCTCACGCCGACAACACATCGCAGTCTGCAGCTGAAACTCGTGGAATCAGTAATGATTTGGAAGAGCTGTCGGATCACCTTGAATCTCTTATCAACCAATTCACCTTATCGAACTCAAATACCAACGATAAAGGTCAGTCATAGGCCGTTAGAACTCCCCTAGCGACATCAACAAAAAAGCGCTCAAAGATGAGCGCTTTATCTTCACAACAATGTCTAGTTCAGGCTTTAAGATTTTAAGAGCACCTTAAACCACGATTAGTGCGTAATGGAAACCGCGGTTAAATCTTTATGCTTGTGGTACATCGCGTGCTTAAATATCAGATTCGCACTCACGGTATCCATTCCTGCGACCTCTACATAAGCACCCTTTTTTCGGAACTTAAACACGACCTTATCAAGCGCCTCAACCGACGTGTTATCTAGGAACGATGCATCCGATATATCGATCGTCACTAAAGAGGTGGCCTTGTCATAGTCAAATAGATCGACAAACGCATCTGAAGAAGCAAAAAAGACATGGCCTTTTACTCGATGGGTGGTGTGCAGTTCGTTAGTCACCACTTCATCAGATATAAAGACCATGGATTTGCTGGCATGCGCATAAAACAGAGCCGATAACACCACGCCAACCGCAACACCTATTGCGAGATTGTGAGTAAACACCACCACCGCCACGGTTGCTAGCATGGTTACATTGGTTGGGAGTGTGTGGTCTTTAAGCTCAACAACAGAACGCCATGAAAACGTGCCGATTGAAACCATGATCATCACAGACACTAAAGCGGCCATCGGTATCAGCTTCAACCAATCAGAAACAAACACCACCATTAGCAACAAAACAACCCCAGCGATCATACTGGATAATCGGGTTAAGCCGCCTGATTTGATGTTAATGATCGACTGACCGATCATCGCACACCCCGCCATACCACCAAATAGTGAGGCAACGATGTTTGCTACACCCTGCCCTTTGCATTCATTGTTCTTATTACTTTCAGTATCGGTCAGGTCATCCACGATCGTCGCCGTCATCAATGATTCCAGTAAGCCAACCAGAGATAGAGCGATAGAATATGGCAGGATGGTTGCAAGCGTATCGAACGTGAATGGGATATTAGGAATCAAGAATACCGGCAGTGAATCCGGAAGCTTGCCCATATCGCCAATCGTTCTGACATCTAAACCAAATAACAAACTAATGATTGTCAGGGCAACAATAGCGACCAATGGAGAAGGTATTGCACGACCAAACTTGGGAAAATATGGAAGCAAGTAGATGATCGCCAAACCCAAAGCGACTAACACGTAAACACTTGAAGGAACGTTGATCAACTCAGGAAGCTGGGCCATGAAAATGAGAATCGCGAGCGCGTTAACAAATCCAGTAATCACCGATTTGGAAACGAAATTCATTAGGTTACCAAGCTTAAGATACCCGGCTGCGATTTGAATGACGCCAGCTAAAGATGAAGCAGCGAGTAGATATTCGAGTCCGTGCTCTCTCACCAAGGTGACCATTAATAGCGCCATAGCGCCTGTTGCACCGGAAATCATTCCCGGACGACTGCCAACCAAAGCAGTGACGACACAAATACAGAACGAGGCATAGAGCCCTACTTTAGGGTCAACGCCTGCAATAATTGAAAATGCGATGGCTTCAGGGATCAATGCGAGTGCAACCACAATCCCAGATAATGAATCTCCTTTAACGTTTGATAACCAGTGTTTTTTTAAATAATTAAGCATGTAATTCTCTTTTACTTGTACAGCCAGCCCTGCCTTGTTGAGACATAATTTGATCGACTGTTTTTCTTGAATGAGCGAGCGCTCGAAAAGTGCGGGTGTAGAGAGAATGCAGGGGTTAAGGCGGCGTAATTAACACGTGAACATTAAACTCCTTTAGTGGGTGATTGTTTAGTAGAACGAAATCAACACCTGTGCTTTTTTTTATCGCGTTTGTCCTACACAGGTCAGAATGGCTGACAATATAGAGTGAGTGCCACTTTAATCACACGACCAATATTGCAAACAAAGGTTTCGAATATTAACGATTTCTGAACAAACCAAAACTGTTAATGCCCTTCAGTCCCGTCGTTTGAACTACTCTAATTACAGCAGATCAACAAGTAATGAAAATCCTTAACCATTCGCACTAGTCCACTCCCCTAGTTCTCTAAAATCAACAATCACAAGGAAAAATCGAACAAAAAACACACCCTCAAACACATTTATTGTCAGTACACACAATATTTCTTTCACCAAGCAAGAATAAAGGTTGAAGCTGTCGGTATGACAGGTAATATGTTCAATCGATTTAAAAAGTTTATACAACTTAATGTTTCGGCTAATTATTGTGCAAATGTATGTTTATTTGCAGCAATGCCAGAGACTTTGAGTTGAATTTGTCCCTCAATGGAGAATGAAATCAACATGACTTACGCGCCTGTAACAGACGTACTTGGCGGCAAGCTAGCGGTAGACAGTGAAGTAACTGTTCGCGGCTGGATCCGTTCACGTCGTGATTCCAAAGCTGGAATCTCTTTCCTTGCCATTTATGACGGCTCTTGTTTCGACCCGATTCAGGCCGTGGTTCCTAATAATCTTAATAATTACGAAGACGAAGTATTAAAGCTAACAACTGGCTGCTCTGTTGAAGTAACGGGTAAGATTGTTGAGTCTCCTGCGAAAGGTCAAGACTTCGAACTAGCAGCAACTGACGTTAAAGTTGTAGGCTGGGTTGAAGACGCTGACACTTACCCAATGGCTAAGACACGTCACTCTATCGAATACCTTCGTGAAGTTGCTCACCTACGCCCACGTACAAACGTGATCGGCGCAGTAGCACGTGTACGTAACTGTCTATCTCAAGCGATTCACCGTTTCTACCACGAGCAAGGTTTCTTCTGGACTTCAGCTCCGCTTATCACTGCATCTGATGCAGAAGGCGCTGGTGAAATGTTCCGCGTATCGACGCTAGACATGGAAAACCTACCTCGCACTGACGAAGGCAAAGTTGACTTCAATGAAGATTTCTTCGGTAAAGAAACTTTCCTAACAGTATCTGGCCAACTTAATGCTGAAGCTTACGCTTGTGCACTAAGCAAGGTTTACACGTTCGGTCCTACGTTTCGTGCTGAAAACTCAAACACAAGCCGCCACCTAGCTGAGTTCTGGATGGTTGAGCCTGAAGTTGCATTTGCAGACCTTGACGATGTAGCGAAACTGGCTGAAGACATGCTTAAGTACGTTTTCGCTGCTGTTCTTGAAGAGCGCCGCGACGACCTTGAGTTCTTCGCTTCTCGCATCGACAAAGAAGCAATCACTCGTCTAGAGCAATTCGTAGACGCTGATTTCGCACAAGTTGACTACACTGACGCAATCCAAATCCTACTAGACTCTGGTAAGAAATTTGAATTCGACGTTGAGTGGGGCATCGACATGTCTTCTGAGCATGAGCGTTACCTAGCTGAAGAGCACTTCAAAGCGCCTGTTATCGTTAAGAACTACCCGAAAGACATCAAAGCTTTCTACATGCGCTTAAACGACGACGGCAAAACAGTTGCGGCAATGGACGTACTAGCACCAGGCATCGGTGAAATCATCGGTGGTGCACAACGTGAAGAGCGTCTAGACATTCTAGACGAGCGCATGATTGGTATGGGTATCGACCCTGAGCACATGAGCTGGTACCGCGACCTACGTAAATACGGCACAGTGCCTCACGCTGGCTTCGGTCTTGGCTTTGAGCGTCTAGTGTCTTACGTAACAGGTATGGGCAACGTTCGTGACGTTATCCCGTTCCCACGTACACCACGCTCTGCTAACTTCTAATCTCAGCTTTCTTCTTTCAGAGAAGTCAGTATAGATAGATAATTAAACAGATAAAAACCTCCGTATATACGGAGGTTTTTTTATTCCCCGAGATTATTTCCGTTACCCACAACCTCCCTTCCCCACCCACAAATTCTCCTGCGTATTCTCGATTCAAAAGCGGTTAGACGCGAAGATAACAAATCAACAAATCAACAAATCAACAAATCAACAAATCAAAATCATATAGTTAAGCACTGTAATTTTATGTAATGAACACCTGACAAAGTCATACAGTATTGATGTCCTGTATAAATTATTCTTCTTACTAATTAATTTGTGAATATAAATTTTTAGGGACCCCAATGAAAACAACCATTTTATCTGCAGCTCTACTAATCACTTTAACCGGATGTGGCGGAGGAGGCTCATCGACTCCCGCGAAAAAACCAACAGTTAAGCCAACGCAAAAGCCAGTGGTATTTATCTCTAAATGTTCGCAACCCTTACAAGGGGATACAGCCTTAACCTTCAAGATTAAGGGTACAATAGCGAGTGTCAATGGCGTTGCATGTAGTGGTAGCCCCAAAGCATTTGACGATATGATCAAAGCTCACCCGAATACAAAAACGCTGAACTTCATCGATATGGGTGGCTCTATGAATGATGATGCCAACATTCAACTAGCGTACAAAGTAAGAGCGAAAAAATTAGACACGTACATTAGCTCTATTGGACATGTCGCTTCGGGGGGAACTGACCTTTTCGCTGCGGGTGTGAAAAGAACGATTGAACCAGGTGCTCGATTAGGCGTTCACTCATGGGCACAAGGGTCTTTACAAGGGGCTTCATTGCCTGTTGGTCATAGTGAGCATAAACCCTACATTGATTATTATAAAAAGATGGGATTACCAGATCCGAGCGGCTTCTACTGGTTTACACTGAAAGCTGCTCCGGCTCAAGGAATGCATTATATGACTCCTGCTGAAGTATCTACGTATGGTTTGGCGTCTGTAATGACGGGTGTTACAAAAGACCTACGAGCAAATTACACTCCTAAAAACAGCCTTTTGAACAACAACCTGCTGGACGTTGTGAGCGATAGTCTGAAAGCTGTAGCCGTTGAAAACCACGTGAGAAGCAGTGTCTATGTGCTCGACCATGTCTCTTCACTATTATTCAAGCAATTTAATGTATCAAACCGAGATGAGTTAATAACCTACTTAAAGGGTAATGGTAAACTAGATCCTGTTACCAAATCGTATGTATTCAAAGCTACATCAACTCAGCCGACGACTGTCTATAACTCAAAAACGGACACAATAAATACAGCATATAGGTCCGATGATAAGTACCGTGTCGCTCCTAAGCCCTTAATTGAAACGGGTTTGATGATCGAAAATTATGGCATTGAAACATCACACACATCTGTTCAGGTTGAATTGAACAAAAGCGCGATCCAAGTTGAGATTGCAGATGAACAATTTACCCTAGTTAAAGACCCATCAGTCAACACAATTAACTACTGTAAAAAAATCAAGTTCAAAGTCGCATCAGGGAAACTGGTCACTGTTGCTAACTGCTTAGAGAGCACTCTCAAAGGTGACCAAGTTCAACTTGTCAATTACGAAAGAACGACAAAGAGAGATATGCTAGGTAGCGTAGCTCCGACCGTAACCAAATCGGTAACCAAGACTTCGAACTTTGAATTCAATGCTAAGCAAAGTACGCTAATTACTAAGTAATTTTACAATGTGTAAAAAAAGCCCTACTTGACATAAGTAGGGCTTCCTTTTTATTTATTGCGCTTAAGTTTCATTTAAGCTGTCCAGACTAAATTAGTCAGCCTTGCGTACCAAAAAGTGATCGAGCATAATTTTTTCACCTGTACTTTGAAGAGGCTTAAATTCAATGACTAACTGATCGCCTTTCTGTTCAAATGCATTCACTTTCAAAAACAGACTTTCTTTGTCCGCTTTAATGTTATGAGCGACCTGACGACCATTAACAAACACATCAAATGCAGGCGCTTTAGAATTTACAGGTATCACTGTTTCAAAAGTGTACTTTTCCCCTTCTATCGCATAAGCGGTGTTATAAATACCACCATCCGCCGTCCAGTAAGTGCCATTGAAATCCATACTATCCGCGTTCCAATAGCTGTAAAATGCATGCAGATTTTCAATATCGTTCTGAGTTGTTGACGTCCACTTTACGTCAGAGAGGTTTACTGGTTTCGTGTAACTAAAGCCATGATCTCTCATATCTTTATTTAACGAATCTAATCTTCCCAAAACATCATCGAAGGTATCTTGCCAACCAAGCTCACCATAATATTGAAGCCCTATCTCCCCAATAATATAAAACTCACCATCTCTCTCAATCGTGATACCAGAGCCTGAATCCCCATGGATAATTAACCACTGCAAGTTACTTTGAGGCATGATCACTGGGTCATATTTGTACTCAGCTAACCATTTTTTGTCTGTGTCGTTGTACTTAACAAACTTTTTGCCGCCATTACGTCCGTTATAGTTGCCAAAGCCAACGCTATTTACTTCATAGACTTCTGAATGATCAAACATCCCTTTCTCAGGCAACTTCGCCGGCTTGATACCGGTGATTGGCGTATCTAAGCGCACCAAAGCAAAGTCGTAAATACCATCGGTAAATTCATACTCCCCCCACTCACCATCAGGGTCAGTAGTCGCACGTGACGTATGAACAACATTGTACTTGCCATTCTTATCTTTTTCATAAGAAGAACAAGTTACCGCATTTTCATATCCTTCACTTTTTGAACCTGACACATGATTTGCTGTGATAACCCAATACGGGTCGATTAAAGTGGCCGACCCTGCATTCATGTGGCAAGCAAAATCAAATTGAGTTTGTAAGGCAAACGCTTTGTGTTGAGTAACCGAGCGATCCATCTTGCCTATGCCCGCCTGCGCTGAAAAAGTAGCAACGATCGCTGATGCCAAAATAATTTTTTTCATGTTACTGAGCCTCTCTCAATTGGACAGCTTCAATAGCGTGGTAACCCTGTCTAGCTTCAAAGTCGAACTGTCTATGTTGACGTGTATAAGTGATTTCGACGATATCATCAGGAGATTGGGATTCGAAAACTATCGTATTTTTGACGCTGGTCATGTGAAAGGAAATATCATTTTTAATAGTGATACATTGCTTTTTAACACATGCGGTTACATCAGCAGAAGAGAGCCAATTGTGTGTATAAAGCTCTACAGAAAATCGCCCGCCTTTACCTGGCTGAACGTCAAAAGAGAAACCACTAGTGCCGACAAGTAAACCAGAGAAAGCTAGCTCTTGGTTGTAATCTGTAGAATCACCACCCTGCCAGTAATAACGGTTACCAATTGCGTTTTTGGTCTCTGAATTAGAAACTTGTCGTAATTCACCAATAACGTTTACGTCACCAATTAAAGCACTATTGGGTTTATCTTTTCTTTGATGCTCTCCATACAAGAAAACCCAATCTAAACCGTTCAAGTCAACGTCTCTTGCGTAACGATACTTGCCATCATTAAGTTCATAACCGATGAACTCACTAGCGATCGACAAAGTATCTGTACCAATTTCTGAAACATTACTTAATTTATTTAAATCGACGTCAATCTCACTGGCCGCTGCATTAGTTGTTAGCAATGCCAACATGCAGAGGTTCAATTTTGCACATTTTAATCTCATATTTTCGCCTCAGTATTAGTTCCAAGTAATTGTAGGCTAAAGATAAGTTGAAAATGTAAGGTGCTGTAAGGGCTTTGTTCATCACGATTCAAACCTCACCGACTGATAGTTGGCGCGAATAACTATAAACCCAACCATACCAATAGTTAATGATGATAAATGGCGTTTGCCAAGCTTTTGACTAAAGGTGATTTACTTTCCAAGTAGTGACTCGACGCTCCTTACATATGCTTACAATAGGTATGGATAGTAATTGTATGTCATTAAGAATTTTTATTTCACGACGATAACAGCGATACCTATGCAAGTTCGTTTCATGTATACAACGAAAAAGCCCCACCAAATCATGGAGGGGCTCTGAAAGATCATTTTTGTGTACTCAAAAACTTAGTCGACATCTTGGTCGATAGCGTATTTTATCGCGAGACCGCAGATTGCCATCATAACGAATGGGATGGCGGCAGTCGTGTATTCTGCCCATGCCATATCAGCGAATGCTTTTGCCAGTAGTACGTGGCCGAGGATTAACAGAAGTGCACACACAATAGCAACGATAATCAACTTAACTTCGTTACCCATAGTCATTTTCAACATAACGGTATCTCCAATATTTGGTCTATCGATATTGAATCACAACTCGTTGGTCAAGAAGGCGTACAGTTGCATCGGAATCAGTCCGTACAGTTGGAATCATTGTCTTTTTTATGAGTGACTTACGGTTTTACGAGTGCGTAAGTTGATGCGCAAGTTTACCAAGTAAGAGCAGCGCTTGCTCTTTCTCTGCTGTGAGTTCATAAGAGAAGTTCAATCTGATCGCGTTATCTACTCTGCCCTGCTCACTAAACAGATCGCCTGAAGCGACGCTGATCCCCTGAGCAATTGCGAGTTGATGGAATTGTTGGCTATCGAAGTGAGGAGAGAACCGTACCCACACGAAGTAACCACCAGCAGGGTCTTCTATCTCGATGGAATGTGGGAAATATTGCTTAATGACCTCTATAAATCGCTTTTTTCTCATTAGAAGATTTTTACGCAATTTACGAAGGTGATTGTCGTAGCTTTCGTGTGTCAAGAAGTGCGCGACGCCAAGCTGCACAGGAGCACTACTCGACAGCGTAGAAAGAAGCTGAAGTTTTTGAATCGCATCATTAAAACGCGAACTCACCACCCAACCAACACGATAGCCAGGACATAAACTCTTAGAGTAAGAGCCGCATAGCAACACTGAGTCTGTTTTATCAAATGCTTTTAGCGGTTTAGGTTTATGCCCTTCGAAATATAGGTCGCCGTAAACATCATCTTCGATAATATAAGTCTTGTATTGTTCAGCAACCTCAACCACTCGGCGCTTCGCATCTTCAGACAAACTTGTCCCTGTCGGGTTTTGAAACGTCGTCATCAGCCAACACGCTTTCACATCCTGGTTTTGTAGTGCGCTTTCAAACTGCTCAATATTCAATCCATTGATTGGACAAACATCCACTTCGATAGGGTTGAGTCCTAACCTCTCGACAGCTTGCAGAGCACCATAGAAAGCGGGAGATTCAATCACAACGTAGTCACCGGGCTTGGTTACAGTTTGAAGGCTCAAGTTAAGCGCTTCCATCGCACCAGAAGTAATCACGATATCTTGATGGTTGACGGTAATACCTTGCTGCAGGTAACGTTGAGCGATTTGTCTTCTTAGGGACTCACTGCCCGGTGGCAGATTATTGATCACACTGGCACCTGTCATCTTCCTTCCCGCACTGGCGAGGTTTCGAGTCAAGGTAGGCAAAGGAAAAAGGTCAGGATCTGGGAATGCTGATCCAAAAGGAATAACCCCCTCTGCCGAACTCGATTTCAAAAAGTCGAATAAGCGATCATTAATGGCTTTCTTTTTGTGTACTAACGGCAGTTCATAATCAACGCCGTCCACACGTGGTGCAACAAAGTAGCCCGACTGAGGCTTAGCGATGATCCACCCTTCGCTTTCTAACAATTGGTAGGCTTGTAAGACAGTACTATTGCTGACGCTGTAATTGCGACAACTCATGCGGACGGAAGGGATCTTTTCTCCTGGACGCCACGTGTTGTTCGCTATCTGAGTTCGAATATCCTTTGCAAGCTCTTCATAACGCGCCATCTAATTGTACTACCTAGAGAAATTCTAATAAGCCTGAGATTTTATCACTAACGTTAACAACTATTGCTTCTATCCATATGATTGAGCCTAATTTCTATAATAGTGTGAATTGGTTCACAGATAACTTTGTATGCTTTGCTAAGTTTGTAACCAAGGCGAGAGCCAAGTTCGTTCTACGCCTCTATAATTTGATGTAATCCAAAAAACATGCGAGATAAAAATGAAAAAAATAGAAGCAGACCAGTTAAGTTATAAAGGAGAGTCAAACGGTGTTCATAGTTGGACAACACCGAGTGGCCAGCCATATTACTGGCACCCAGACTGGCTCCATATCGCTGAAGATGCAACAGGCTCACATCCAAAGCAGGAGATCGACGTCGATCAAGACCAAGCACCAACTGAGAAACACGCGGTGTCTGCTATTCTGAAACACCTAAACCAATGGGCATCAGACAAACTAGCATCTCACCCAGACATTGAAACCAACTCAATTGAATCTGAAATCAATCTGAAAAAGTAATTTGATTAGAGGTAAGTAGTCGTCAATCACTCTCGACTTTACTCAAATATATCGACTGAATAGTCTCGTATTTCAACCGGGACTATTCAAGTGTCTTCATAAAAACTGCCGTAATAACACCCATCTAGCTAACAATTATCTAACACAAACCAATTTTTTGTATCATTCAACAAAAGCTATCGATAGAATCCCCGACCTTATTCACACTCGCTATACTAGCCATACATACCTACCAACCTCGTGAATTAATACACAAAATACGTATTCGTAAACTTAGGAATAGTTGCGAGACCTTAAGATGAAAATGAACAAAGGCTTATCGATGGATACTTCAAATTACAATCAATCGCTAACGACTCAATTATACGTCATCGCTGGCGTGCTATTTGGCACCTACGGCAGTCGGGTATGCCCGATGCTCGAAAGCTTAACGACGTTAGAAATTTTCACCCAAGTCAGTAGTGTCTTTATCTTATTGTGGCTAGCGCGTCATTATTTGCTATCGCAACACACCTTAGTCAAACAAGGTCGATTTGCACAACTCGATACTATGTTGTTCTTTGCCGCGAGTATTCCTTTCGCGCTCTACTACAACCTAAGCTACGACTTCACGATAGACAGTAACTTGAAAGTGCTGTTTGGCATGAGTCTATTCGGTTTCTTTACCGGTACCATTCTTCAACTGAAAGCGAAGCTTAGCCAAATAGATGAAATGGAGATGACTGGGCAATTTGACTTCCACCTGATGGGTGAAAGAAGTTCACTGGTTAAACAAATGATTGGTTTGGTCATCGTGCTTCTGGTAACACTGACCACCATGCTGACTATGGTGGCCGTCAAAGACATCTTCTGGCTAGAACACAACCCCGGTCGTTTGCTAGATGGTACGGGCAAGATCAGCGTGATCAAAGAGTTCATTTATTTGGCGGTTGTACTAGGTGGATACGCGATAACCATCATGACTCTATGGAGCCAGCTGATTAAACGTATTCTTCTAAGCCAAGAGCACGCATTAAGTAAAGTAACTAATGGTGAGCAAGGCGTTCGCTTACCTATATTCAGCTACAACGAGCTTGGGTCAATAGCATCTATGACCAATACCATGCTTGATAGCCTCGAAAACGCGCAACACGAAGTCAAAACCACACGTGACGTTGCGATTGTGAGCTTATCTGCGCTTGCTGAATCTCGAGACAATGAAACTGGCGCCCATATTTTACGAACTCAAGAATACGTAAAGGTACTCGCACTGGAGCTCAGCAAATCTGAAGCTCACGCGATCTTATTAACACCCAACTATATCGAGCTGCTTTATAAATCTGCCCCACTGCATGATGTAGGTAAGGTTGGAGTACCTGACAGTGTGCTGCTAAAACCGGGCAAACTGACGGATGAAGAGTTTGAGATAATGAAAGGTCACCCTGCTATTGGCGCCGAAGCGTTATCTATTGCAGAAAAGCAATTGGGAAGCAGTTCTTTCTTAAGAGTCGCGAAAGAGATTTCTCTCACTCACCACGAGAAATGGAACGGCAGCGGTTATCCCAACCAACTGTCTGGGGAAGATATTCCTCTGTCCGGCCGCTTAATGGCATTGGCCGATGTTTATGACGCATTAATATCGAAGCGAGTCTACAAGCCAGCCTTTACTCATGAGCAAGCGAAACAGATTATCTTGGAGGGCAATGGGACCCATTTTGACCCGCAAGTTGTCCAAGCTTTTCTGGCCGTCGAACAAGAGTTCGTTTCAATTGCCGCGACCTACAAGGATGGAAAAAACATGCAAAGTGAACTTGAACGAGAAAGCTTTGTTGCTCAACCTGCTTAGTCTTTTCGAAAACCACTAACTATACAGGCTCCGACTATAAAGGTTACAGTAAGTTATGGGGTGTTATACAGGCTACAATAGTTATATAGGTTAGATCGCAGAGTGATTTTCTGAGTCAGCTTCATTCGAGTGTTAAGTTAAGCGAAACAGGAATAGTGACTGAGTAAGATTCTATAAAAAACCAGCATATATATGCTGGTTTTTTTGGTTTAGAAGAAACACTATCTTAGTAGTTGTACACCACCAAGAGCTACACCTGGGTTCTTCCCTTTGCTATCCAGATTTTCTACTTCATATACCCATTTTAGGGTCGTGGTATCGTCTGGTAAATCAACTTGGTGAATACCGTAGCGGCCTACCTTAGTGCCTCTAGGTACACTGACTGAAGAAGAACCGATAGAAGGTAAGCTAGACCACTGATTCCCTGATTTTGCTAACGCGCCATCAATAATATTGTCACCAACGCTATATGCCTTCCATACTTCAGTGCCATTCGCGAATAATTTAAGCGTACCTTTTGGTACGTCTTGAGCACCAGTCCAGCCTTTTCCAATAACAGCGGCTCTAAAACGAATGGCCTTCCAGCTTTGTCCGCTTTCAGCTGTAACTGACACTTCAGGCTTTTTATCTTCACCACCAAGGTAGAGGTGACCTTCCCAGTTAGTGATATCGGCAGGGTTTTGTGTCCAACTATGATTAAATTGGTCAGTTGTATTACCATCATCCCAACCAAACAGACAATCCCCATTCTTAGTGACTGTACATTGAGGGTACTTAGCACCAGAGTTTGCTTCAGCATAACTGAAAGATAAGTTCTGAATACCCGTTTTGAGTGCGTTACGAACAGACCATACTTTTCCGGTTTTACCATCAAAATCAATGCGCCAATATAAAACATCGCTTGCTGGGTCTAGATTGACAGTGTGCGAACCTGAAGCAGCAGAACTAGCACCTGATTGAACTTCTAACCAAGTGCTATTATCTGTACTGGTATACACTTTGTAAGCACTTGATTTAGATACTTTCCAAGTGAACTTATGGTTACCCTTGAATGGGAACGATTGTCCATTATATGGTCGCGGTGTATACGCATACTTTAAGCTATCATTAGCAAGCGCCACCATGTCACCATCAGACAAAGCAAATGAGCGCATCTCGATATTATCAACCAAAATATTACCTGCTTTTTGCTCAGACTTTATATTAGCTGTAGCATCTTTGCCTGCATCCATCCAAGGCTTAGAAATGATCAACCCTTGGCTTGTACCAGCAGAAAAACGACTACCCGCCCCCCAAACACCAGCATAACCGTTGGCAAGTTTAATATCGTCAACTTCGGCTTTATTGTTGTAATCATCAATTAGTGTCGCTTGCTTCCCATTCAACCAGATAGATACTTTTTGGGTAGTACGGTCAACACGCACAGCAACAGTGTTCCATTGACTGAGGCTTAGTGCTTCTTTGGTTGTAACAGATACCTTTCTTAAGTCACTTCCACCCGCATATGTTGCAAGTTGGCGCGAAATCATGAACCACTCTAGTGTTCCTTCGTTCGTTAACTTAAGTTGGAACCCATCAACCCAAATGCCCTTACTAACGAGATCAATTGGATGTTCTAGCTTGACTTTAGGTTTCACTTTGAGTGACAAAGTAAAATCGTCTTCACCGAAATCGAAATCATGTCCGTAGTGGAACTTATACTTATAAGATTCCTGAACATCGTTCTCTAGTAAGTTAGATTTTACTGACTCGTAAGCACCTAGTTTTAGTGTTTTCGAATTCGCGTAACCTTGGTTAACCCAAACTTCAGAAACTTCCTGCTTACTCGACTCTTTTACAACAGCAACTTGTCCTGCCAATCCTGTTTGAGCATTCACCATCCATAAGTCATCAACGGGTGCGTCTTCAAAATCGAAACGAGCATATAGATCTGGAGTGGTAACCTTGACATGAACAACGTCACGATCGAACAGTTTCTTGCCATCAGTAATGATGTAGTGGAACTCATCCTCACCAATAAAGCCTTTTGGCGCTTTGTAGGTGACTTTTCCATTGTTGACACTAAGTTCTGCACCCTGAGCAGAATATTTATCAACCTTATGGAGGGAAACCGTGTCACCATTAGCGTCAAAGTCATTTTTTAGTACGTCTAGGTTAGTCGTGTTATCACGTTTTACGCTGAAGTGATCGATTTTAGCCGAAGGAGGCAAAGGATAGTCTGCAAGGCCAACCAAGCTTCTTCTTAGGCGGTTATTTTTATAACGCGTGAAATTGATGTCATCTACATGAGCTTCACCACCTTGAATACCGTGACCTTCAGCTGATGTACTATGGCCAGTACCTAAGTAGTGCGCAGTTTCATGCAACACAACACCATCAGAATCTATCATCTTGCCAGGGCTACGAACAATACTTCCGAAGTTAACGCCGCCTATCCAGCTTCCTTTCAGCCAAAGCATTCTGTGCTTAAGATCCCAGCCTCGCGTTTTTCTTTGTTCATCCCACCATTTTATGGCGGCAACTCGAATAGGTTCATTCTCATGTTGGTAACCCCACGCCTTACAAGCGTCATGAGAAGCACTTTTTTTACAAGTTTGGTAATGGTCGTCCAGATAGCCCCAAGTTTCTATCAACACATCATTGACAGAGAAACGTAACAAAGCATCTCGGCTCAACACATAATCAACCAAGTTAATGTAGTAGTCGACGAGCACCATCGCATCATCCAAGTTGCTATCCGCTTCTTGAACAAACGCTTGGTAAGAGACATGAACTGCCACTTTTACTTTGTGCAGCTGAACTTGCGTTTTGTCTTTAGCAATTAAGTTATCTAAACCAGATGTTGGTGCACTCAGGTGCTCATCTACGGTTTTAATTGCTTTTTGCATGTTGTCTAAAATTGCAGACTGCGGCGTAACCGAAGCTAAGTTTTGAGCTGTTGCTGTTAGCTTCTTAGCGGAAAGACCGCTTATGATGTCCGCTTTTTCAATTGTCCATACTCTTTGACTACCACGGAACGCTGTCACATAAAGTTTATTTTTACTGGTCAGTGCGGCAATAACTTGCGTATTCTCATCACTGGTATCAACACCACGATAAACACGAATCGCTGGCGTATTAATAGTACTGGATGGTGCATTCCCATTAATACGGTGATCCCAAAGATATACTTTCATATCGGGCTCTCTGATCGAGTAACGATGGAGCTCTAACGTACGCTTTTTACCATTAACCGTAATCGCCACTGAAAGATCTGGGGGTGATGCTTTCGTAGGGTTGTAGACCATAGGTTTATGGCCTTCGTTTTTGCTATCTTTGCACCCACCAGCCATGACTACCGCTAGTACCACAAAACATAGACTCAGTATTTTATTCATTCTATGTGGTTCCCTTATATCGACCAGTCTAAAGATGAATAAAAACCATAGTAATAGCAATGAATTACGTTGAACAAAACAGCGCCAACGTACAGCCTATCAAAGGACTGTCTTTCAAAAGGGAGCGTGATTTAACTACGTAAATAAAAAAGCCCAGCGTACAAATACGCTGGGCTATTAAAGTTTAAAAGAAAAGTACTACCTTATTAGTTGTACGCCTCCTATAACGGCCCCGGGGGTCATTCCTTTGCTATCTAAGCGTGAGCTTTCATATTCCCATTTGAGCTGTGTGACATTTGCAGGGAGATCAATAAAGTGAACGCCATACATATCAGATTTCACTTTACGAGGTACACTTACTGCATAGGTACCGATAGAGGGGAGTGACGACCACTCTGTACCTGCTTTAGTCCAAACCTCATCACCGATATTATAAGCTTTCCATACTTCCTTCCCATTTGCATACAGCTTCAGTGTACCTGAAGGGTAATCGTCCGCACCGGTCCAACCTTTGCCCGCCGCAGCTGCTCGAAAACGAACACCAGACCACTCACCGGTTGGAGTATCAACTTGTAAGCTCAACGTTTTTTGTTTACCACCAAGATATATATGGCCTTCCCAGTTAGTAGTCCCGCCGTTGTCAATTGTCCAAGTATTACCATATAAGTCGTTATAACCATTTTGCGTTGCTGGCCAACCAAATAAGCAGGTTACACCTGATTTGACTTCACAATCAGGTATTGCGGCACCGTTACTAATTTCAGAGTGACTGAATGCGACTTCTTGACGACCATTAACTAGATTATTTCGAACCGACCACACTTCGCCGACAGAACCGTTCACGTCGACACGCCAATAAAGCGCCTCATCGGAGGCATTGAGCGCGACAGTATGTGAACCCGAACTACCATTACCAATTTTTTCAGTAGACCAAGAGTTTCCATCACGGCTAATCATTAACTTGTAAGCCGATGACTTAGACAATTTCCAGCTCAGTGTTTTGCTTCCTGAGAAAGCAATGCCTTCACCATTATATGGACGCGGTGCATAAGGATACACATAATTGTTGTTGGTCAATTTTGATATCTGATCATCTGTAAGTGCAAATGACCTCAACTCTACGTTATCGATACGCAAATAGCGGCTCTGGCTTTTTTGTAACTCCTGCTTGTGTACTTCGTCCGTATCCCACCATGCTTGCCCGATAGTCAAACCTTGACTGATACTTGACGCTCTTCGGCTACCTCCGCCCCATAAACCAGCATAACCTTTAGGAAGATTAACCTCATTTTGCGCTTCATCGACAAGCGACTGTTTAACCCCATCAACCCATAAGCTTGCTTGATTCGTTGTTCGGTCAACTCGCACAGCAATTGCATGCCATGCGCTATCAGCAGGTAAAGGTGACTCCGTCGTCATTGTTACAATGCGGTAATCAGTACCGCCTTTATGCATAGCGTATTGACGAGACTTCATGTACCACTTTAGTTTTCCATCTTTCAGTAGTCGTAAGTGGTAGCCTTCTCTCTCCATTCCACGGTTAACCAAATTAATGTCATGAGGAAGTCTAGTTCCAACTTTCACTTTCAATGAAACCGTGAAGCTATCATCACCGAGATCAAATGCATGACCGTAATGAGTATTATATTTAAACGACTCAGGTACATCGTATTTGCTTTTGATTGACCTTACCGCTTCATGAGCGCCCAGCGTTAATGTCTTTCCATAGGAATCGTTAGTCACTGATTGTGAGTAATCAACCCAAACATCCTTCCCTGAACGCCAATCACGACTAACATGAAGCTGACTTGCTAGTCCGGTCTGTTCATTAGGAATCCAAAAATCTTCAATCGCGCTTTCAAATCCGAATCTAGCGTACAAACCAGGGCTTGTTACTCTTAAATGAACCTCTTCACGATCATACAATTGTTTTCCATGATGCTTAGTTGAGTCAGTGATTTGATAAAAGAACGAATCTTCTCCCACAAACCCTTTCGGTGGGGTATAGACCAGTTTATCTCCGACGATCTTAACTTGACCGCCTTGAACGGTAAGCGAGTCCACTTTATTTATCGACATCGAATCACCATTTGCATCAAAGTCATTTTTCAACACATCTAATGTTTTCGCTGTATCACGCAACACACCAAAGTGATCAATTTTAGCCGATGGGGGTAACGGGTAATCAGCAGGGCCAACAATCGCTCGTCTGGCTACACGGTTTTTGTAACCGACAAAACCAATATCTCCCACGTGCGCTTCACCACCTTGTGAGGTTTCTTCCTCGCCACCAGTATGGTGCCCCGTACCTAAATAGTGTGAGGTTTCGTGTAAAACAACACCATCCGCTTGAATCAATTGACCCATCGAGCGAACATAAGATCCCCAGTTCACACCAACAACCCCACTGCCTACCAAATCAATCATGCGATGTCGAACATCCCAATGGCGCGTTTTTCTTTGGGCATCCACCCAACGTCGTGTTGCGTTTTTAATTGAGGTATTCTCATTTTGGTAACCCCAGTCTTTACATCTATCGTGACTGCTACTCTTTATACAGTTATTGTAGTGACTCCTTAAATGCCCCCATGTTTCAATAAGAACATCTTGCATAGAGAATCGAATTAACGCATCACGACTATACACATAGTCCACTAAGTTTATGTAGTAATCAGCTAAAACCATAGCATCATCAAAGTTACCGTCAGCTTGCTCTTTAAAAGTCTGGTAACTAATTTGAACAAATGCATTTATCTTACTCAGTTTAATGTCTGACATATTTGTTGGTAAGATATTGTCTAGACCCGAAACTGGGTTATCCGGATTTTTGTCTATTGGCTTAATCGACTTCTGAACCGCATCTAATATACTGTTTTGTCGAGACACAGAAGAAAAGCTAGACTTCAACGGTTGGATAGTACCCGCTGATTTACCACCAGTTACCGCTGCATCCTTGATCGACCAAACTCGGTGGCTACCACGAAAAGCAGTTACATATAATTTATTTTTAGTGGTAAGAGCCGCTATAACTTGAGTATTCTCATCACTCGTATCAACGCCTCGGTAAACACGAATGTCCGGAGTTTTAATAGTACTCGAAGGGGCGTTCCCGTTAATACGATGATCCCATAGATATACTTTCATATCGGGCTCACGAATAGAGTAACGATTCAGCTCTAACGTACGCTTTTTTCCATTAACAATAATTTCAACAGAAAGCTCTGACGGTGATGCTTTCGTTGGCTTATAGACCATAGGTTTATGGCCTTCATTTTTGCTATCTTTACAGCCCCCAGCAGTGACCACTGCTAAAGCCACGAAAAACAGACTCAGTGTTTTCTTCATTCTAAAGAGTTCCTTCATGTTTACCGCCCTAAACATGAACAAAAACAACATTGTTAGCAATGAATTACGTTAAACAAAACCGCATCGACGCACAGTCATTTCAAATGGAAATGCCGAAAAATTCCATAAATCAAATTTTCGAAGCTGTTGGTTATAAATCGTTTTAATAAATTCTAGGTTTTGAGTTGTAACAACCTTGCATGAAAGGTATAAATACCGGAGTTATTATTACCTCCCTCTCAATTGACATGGATGAAGATTATGTTTGAAAAAGTGTTAGCAGCTCCCGCCGATCCTATTCTCGGCCTTACTGAAGAATTTAAAAAAGACTCTCGTGAAGAGAAAATTAACCTTGGTGTTGGCATCTACAAAAATGAAGATGGTCAAACGCCAGTACTTAAAACAGTAAAGAAAGCAGAAGCTGCACTTCTTGAAAACGAAAAAACCAAATCTTACCTAACGATTGAAGGTACCGCTGAATACGGTCTAGCGGTTCAGAAACTGCTTTTCGGTTCAGATGCAGAGATCGTAACGTCTCAACGCGCTAAAACAGCACAAGCTCCAGGTGGTACAGGTGCACTTCGCGTAGCGGGTGAATTCATCAAGCGCCAACTGGGTGACGTGAAAATCTGGATCAGTAACCCAACTTGGGCTAACCACAACGGCGTTTTCGCTGCTGCCGGTATCGAAACAGCTCAATACAGCTACTACAACGCTGAAACCAAAGACAAAGACTTCGCAGGCATGGTTGCTGACCTAGAGAAAGCTTCTGAAGGCGACATCGTTCTTCTTCACGGCTGCTGTCATAACCCAACAGGCATCGACCCAACAACTGAAGAGTGGGAAGTACTTGCTAAGCTAGTTGCTGAGAAGAAACTGCTTCCTCTATTCGATTTTGCCTACCAAGGTTTTGCTAAAGGTGTTGAAGAAGATGCAGCTGGCCTGCGCATTTTTGCTCAATACAACAAAGAGATTCTTGTTGCTAGCTCGTTCTCTAAGAACTTCGGTTTGTACAACGAGCGTGTTGGTGCATTCACATTGGTTGCAGAATCTGCAGACGTAGCAACAACAGCGTTCTCTCAAGTTAAGAGCATCATCCGCTCTATCTACTCTAACCCACCAGCGCACGGCAGTGCTGTCGTTACTCACATCCTTGGTGATGCTGATCTACGTGCAGAATGGGAAGCAGAAGTAGCAGAAATGCGTGACCGTATCCAAGAGATGCGCGAGCTATTCGTAACGACACTGAAATCTGAAGGTGTTGATGCAGACTTCACATTCATCGAGCGCCAAAACGGCATGTTCTCTTTCTCTGGTTTAAGCAAAGAGCAAGTAACTCGCCTGAAAGACGAATTCGCAATCTACATTGTCGGCTCTGGCCGTATCAGCGTAGCGGGCATGACGAAGTCAAATATGGGTCCTCTATGTAAAGGTATCGCTGCGGTTCTTTAATCGAAAAAGAAACCTGCACTTGCAGACCAATAGATATGCAAAAGCCAGCTATTAAGCTGGCTTTTTTGTGTCTGTCTCCTTTATATGTCAGTTTTTAAGACGCTTAGTCTATATATCGCTAACTAATACTCTAGGAAGAACTCTACACCTAGCTCGTTAGTGCGTTCACTACGAATCTTACCTTCGCCATTTCTGTGTTGATAAGAGCCACCAATCGCAAACTTGTTGGTCACGAGATAACGTAAACCCACGTGGTAAATTTCTTCATCAAACAAGTCACTTCGGTTCACTTGCACACTACCGTTCGCTATCCAACGTTTCGCAAAGCCATAGTTGAGTTCGGCTTTTATCCCTTGGATAAACTCCGTGTCTGACGAGCGAGTAATGTTAGTTCCATTATCTTCGACTTCCCCCTTAGTAATACCAAGCAGGTAGTAAGCCACTATATCTAGATCTCGCTTAATACTGTAACGGTACCCAATGCCCGGCATAAGGGTATCCATTCGAGTTGTCGATTCATCTGGGTGAATGAAACGAGCACTGTAGTCACCCAACAATAGCCAATCATCCGTTATCGCATAGCTGATACCTAATCCATAAGATGATGCATTGTTATTGCTGCCTGCATCTTCATTCAAACTTCCCGAATGAGCGGTGGCGTATATATGGTCATAATCAAGAATATCCACACTGTGAGTTTCGGCCCACGAACTTGAAGAAAACATAAAATTGCAGACACTAAACTAAGTTTCCACTTCGGCATTCCTATCATCCTTTAACTGTCACCCTATTATTTGAAAGATTAGTCTATCCCTAAGACTTTAAAAAGGTTTTAGCTCACAGATTGATTTGTGACGGCAAAATATTATCAAATGTTGTACCATGAAATCATACAAACCAATGGATGATCATTATGGATGCTGAGTTATTAGAGATTCAAAACTTTCTGGCACAATACCCCCCTTTCACAGAACTCCCAGAGGAGATGTTGGCGAAAGTGACCAGTAGCGTCGAAATTTCTTATTACCGCCAAGATACCCCTATCATTCACTTTGGTGATCAGATTAACGACCTTTACATTGTTCGAAGCGGCGAAGTAGAAGTCTATCGTCGTAAAGGTGAGCTCTATAACCGGCTGGATGAGGGACACTTATTTGGCCAAATGGGGCTACTCACCAACAATAAAGTTCGCTTCCCGGTAAAAGCAACAGAAGACACCCTACTCTACTGTATCCCTGAACCTATTTTCCAAGAACTCTACGACAACTATGATTCATTCGCTGACTTTGTCGAAGTAGAAGATAATGCGCGACTGCGTCAGGCTAACTCAGACAGCAACGACGCTAACGATCTAACCACGTCAAAGGTAAAGACGCTGCTGACTAGCGAAGCGCCAATGATCGAAAAAACACGAACCATCCAACAAGCTGCTACCATGATGGCACAAGATAATGTTTCATCTTTGCTGATCATCGACCCGGATATTGTTGAAGATGATGAAGACGATTCGACGCCCGTTATTGGCATCATTACCGACCGTGATCTGTGTACCCGAGTTTTAGCAGAAGGACTCGATCCATCGGATGAAGTATCAAGTGTAATGACTGCAGAGGTTATCTCGCTCGATCATAATGCCTATGTCTACGAAGCCATGATGACCATGCTTCGCTACAACGTGCATCACCTACCAGTACTAAAAGATAAGAAGCCTATTGGTATTATTGAAGCGACCGATATTGTACGTTACGAGTCTCAAAACTCGCTGTTATTGGTAAGCAGCATCTTCCAACAGCAAAGCATCGAAGATCTTAAAGTCCTTTCTGAGCAAGTAAAAGACAGCTTTGTGCGCTTGGTTAACGAAGACGCCAACGCCCACATGGTGGGTACCGCAATGTCGGTAATTGGCCGTAGCTTTAAACAACGAATTATTGAACTAGCCGAAGATAAACTCGGTAAAGCGCCGATCCCTTATTGTTTCCTCGCGCTCGGCTCGATGGGGCGTGATGAGCAGCTGCTCGTTACTGACCAAGATAACGCCATTATTCTTGATGATACCTACGATGAGAAAAAGCACGGTAAGTACTTTGAAGAGCTGTCGACCTTCATTTGTGATGGCTTAGACCAATGTGGCTATGTGTACTGTACCGGTGACATCATGGCCACTAACCCAACTTGGCGTATGACACGTCGACAATGGGAAGAATGCTTCGCTGATTGGATTGATGATCCAAACCCGAAAGCACTGCTGAACGCCTCTATCTTCTTTGATTTAGATGGTGTTTATGGCCGCTTAAAATGGGCAGAACAGTTAAATAGTTTTATTGTAAGACGTGCGCGTAAGAACAACCGTTTCTTGGCGTGTCTTGCTCGTAACGCACTCAACCGAACACCGCCTCTGGGTTTCTTTAAAGATTTCGTAATGGAGAAAGATGGTCGTCATAACAACTCGATCAATCTTAAACGTCGTGGTACCGCACCACTTGCCGATCTAATCCGTGTTCACTCTTTAGCAGTCGCATCTCGCTCTAAGAACTCATTCGAACGTTTAGATGACATTATCGACGCAGGTATTTTGCCAAAAGGTCGAGCTCAAGACTTGAAAGATGCGATGGAATTTATCTCCTTAGTTCGTATTCGCCACCAAGCACACGATGTCGACAACAACATCGAACCGGATAACAACATCGAACCAGAGAACCTTTCTGACTTCGAGCGACGTAATCTAAAGGATGCATTCCAAATATTAAGCAATGCACAGAACTTTCTTAAGTTCCGTTATCAAGCCAGCAATAAGTTTAAGTAGGCGCTATGAACAAACTATTCAGATCCCCAGCGGTTGATTGGCCATTTAAGTTTGCTCAGAAGCTCGAACGAGCGAGAGATGAACGCTTGAAGCAATTTTATAGCCAGCCTCTTCCTGCACCTGATACGCCATTATCAGAAGTGACTTTCTTAGCTGTCGACTTTGAGACAACGGGTTTAAACCCAAACAAAGATGGCATCATTACCATTGGTCTAGTTCCGTTTACGCTAAATCGAATCTACCTAAGACAAGCCAAGCACTGGACCCTGAGACCAAAGCAGAAATTGGAAGAAGACTCGGTTGTTATCCATGGCATCACTCACAACGACATCATTGATGCGCCAGACTTAAGTGAAGTATTAGATGAGATCTTAGAATCAATGGGCGGCCATATCCCAGTCGTTCATTATCGCCGCATCGAGCGTGATTTCTTGGATAACGCGTTGAAGGTCAGATTAGGTGAAGGGATTGAGTTCCCAGTCCTCGACACGCTCGAGATTGAATCTCAAATCCAAAACAAACTGGCCGGCGGTCTATGGAATAAGCTAAAAGGTAAGAAGCCTGCGTCAGTAAGGCTTGGTCAGAGCCGTCGTAGATACCACTTGCCTGACTATACTCCGCATCATGCGTTAACTGATGCGATTGCGACAGCGGAGCTTCTACAAGCACAGATTGCGCACCATTTTAGCCCTGATATGCCTGTTAAAGATTTCTGGTTATAGCTAAATTAAACACCATTTAAACGCGTATAAAGCGATTTAACTGTTAGCTACTGACTAATAGTTAATAGTGCACACTTCAAAATTAAAAACGCTCACATCATCTAGATTGTGAGCATTTTTCTTTTTCGCATGATTTTTTTTTGCGCCTGAATAGAAAGTCTACTCGGCTATCGGGCCAACCAATCTCATTTCCCAATCTTCAACTTCGCCAGTTTGAAGTCGACGTTCTACGAGCGTGCCCCAAGATTCCACTAGAGGCAGCTCCGCCAATTCTCTAAGCTCTTGTTTATCCAAACAACCCGTGAACACCGCACCCATAACCCGGCTTAACGGCCATTCTGGGTAAGGTCTTTCACACAGGATAATCTCGTCGCCGGAGCCGATATCACCCTCTTCCAAAACACGGAAGTACCAGCCAGTTCGAAGGGTGTCTTGTAGCCTTTTCGCCATATCATTTTGATCGAATCGTACATTGAGCTTCCAACAAGGCATACGACCTTGTGAAACTTCCAGCAAGGTTGAACCAATTCGAATCTTATCTTTTAAACAAATGGAAGCTTCAGTCACCCCACTTGAACTTATGTTCTCACCAAATGCACCTTCAGATTGGAAGATTGCTTTGTCGCCCAACTCCTCCTGCCAAATTAAGTAGTGCTCGCTTGGGTAGATATGAAGGGCTTTCTGAATACCACCATGAAAGCGAGGGTCGCCTTGCTCATCGTTAATAAATCCAAGCTCAGTAGTGTATTGGCGCTCAGATAAAACCTGCTTATTGATAGCACTCTGTGTACCGTGAGCAAAAGCAACAACCTTACCGCCCAAAACACTGTTTACTGTACCTAACTTCTTCATACCCTTCCTTTTCAGCAAGTAAAAAAAGAGGAGCTTTCGCTCCTCTTATTGTGAAATACGCCTTAATTAAGCGTATTTCTCTTCAAAGTCTTTCATGAAGCTGACTAATACTTGCACGCCTTCCAGAGACATCGCGTTGTAAAGTGATGCTCGCATCCCACCTACCGCTCTGTGGCCTTTTAGTGATTTCAGACCAGCAGCATCAGCCAACTCTAAAAACTTAGCATCTAGCTCTGGTTTCGCTAATTGGAATGGCACGTTCATTCTTGAACGGTTTGCTATATGAACATCGTTTCTGTAGAAAGCTGAGCTATCAATCGCATTATAAAGCAGCCCAGCTTTCTCTTTGTTCACTAATTCCATCGCTTCAACACCGCCTTGAGCTTTCAACCACTTGAATACAAGGCCTGATAGGTACCAAGCATACGTTGGCGGTGTGTTGAACATTGAGTCTTTTTCAGCAAGTACTTTGTAGTTAAGAATGCTCGGCAATACGTCGTTTGCTAGCTCTAGCAGATCATCACGCACGATAGCAATGCAAATACCAGCAGGGCCTATATTCTTTTGAGCGCCAGCGTAGATAACACCGTACTGAGACACATCGATCTTACGAGACAGAATGTTAGATGACATATCCGCTACGATTGGCTTATCCGTTTGAGGAAGCTCACTGATTTCAATACCATCGATGGTCTCATTTGGACAGAAATGTACATACGCCGCTTCCGGGTCGATTTTCCAATCTTTAGCTGGAACAACCGCTGCTTTGCCATCAATTGACGTCTTGGCGTTGAATACATCGATTTCGCAATATTTGCTCGCTTCAGTCACTGCACTTTCTGCCCAGTAACCCGCATCAATGTAAGTCGCTTTCGTCGCGTCACCTAAAAGGTTTAGAGGAACAGCAGCGAATTGAGCACGAGCGCCCCCCTGACAGAAAAGAACTTTGTAGTTGTCTGGGATGTTCAGAAGATCACGTAGGTCCTGTTCGGACTCGTCAGCAACTTGAATAAATTCCTTGCTGCGATGGCTGATTTCCATCACGGAAGTCCCTAAACCATTCCAATCAATAAAGTCCGCCTGCGCTTGTTTCATTACCGGTTTAGGCAGTGCAGCTGGGCCAGCACTGAAGTTGAATACGTTATCTAATGTAAGTTCCATGGGGATGATTGCTCCTGCTAAATAATAACTATGCAAGTAATACCATGTTTTACCCAACATAAAAACAACAAAAGAGGTCTTAAGACCTCTTTTGTTTTGTACCGTATAAAATGTTTAAGCTGAACCTGCTAAATCACCCTATCAGTATTCAAGCCTGTTCTGTTTATTGAACAAAAACCGGCATAAGTAGAGCGATTAATGGAATTTCTTGTCCATTTTCGAACACTAGGTTTCCATTTTCTAAGTCAGCGCTGATTTCATAACCACTTTCTGTTTCCTTGATCATTTCCATCACAAGCAATTCATCAATACCTTCACGGATGAATGGGTACTCTTCAACAAGCTCATTTGAGAAGCTAGAGTGAACGTTACCCTTTAATGCAGGTACAATCATCGAAGGATTACTGCTGATGTTTTCGGTTCCTTCCGGTACGCTCACTAACCACTTAGATTCGAATTGACCCTTACCTAGATCTAACGACATATTGTTCATTGAAAGGTCGAAGCCTTTAGCAAACAGGATATCGATAAATGGAATGATCTCGGCAACGTCTTCTTGCGTCATTACTGGATTAGATTGGTAAATCTCAAAGATTTTCTCAAACGATTCGCTATCCAATTTCGACATTTCGAAATCGACGTTTAGGTTGTTCAACTGGCCTTCACTGGTCTCGATGTTTGCGACATCCAGTTTAAGGTTGCTGCGCAGACGCTTAGTCGCTTCATCTAGATGTGATTCAAAATCGTACTTAGAGTTTTCAATGGTCATGAAAGGCTGCATTGCAGAGTCTGTAACCAAGAAGCTATCGATAGTAAAATTCTGAGAACCTAACCAGTAGCCTTTCGCTTGTTGACCTGAACCTACACCTTTTAGGTTTGACAGTGTTACCTCTTCACCGGTTTCAAAATCAATTTGAACTGAAGGGATTGAAAGCTCGTAATCAACTTGCCCTAAAACAGTGGCATGGCCAGACAGATTCGATTTCGTGATTGATACCGAAGTACCATTCTCATCAGAACCTTGATGATTGAACTGGCTTAACTCGAAGTTAAAGTCCGTGTTGCCGTTTAGCTCAGTGCTAGTTGTCAGAGTTAGAGGCAGAATATCAGTATTATCAAACGTCGACAGTGCATTCAGGCTCACCAAACCGTGGCTAACCGCACTATTGATGACAAACTCACTCGGCAGCCCATCAATCGCGAGTTGTTCTTTCAGGTTTTCATCGGTCACAGTTAGGCGAGTAGTTACGTTAGAAGACAGGTAACCTCTATCGTACTCCACGATCTCCGCTTGAATGCTTGAATTGTTAAGCTTTGCAACACCATCGGTAATGGCATTTTGTCCAATTTGGCCAACCGCTAGTGGCCAACAAAGTGCCAATGAGATTGCGCCGCCAATTGCACCAATTTTTCTTAACTGTTCCATGAGTTCTCTTTCTACACGTGTCTGTTTTTTTTAGTCTAACCCATCAGTAGCAAACAAGAAACATTGAGTTAAATCAGTCTATTGCTCGATACTTCGATTGCCTCAATAAATTAACGGCTAGCTCTCATCCTTATTCGGCGGTTCTTGCTAGGCTAGAGACGTCGCTACTATTAAGGTTGAGCTGTGAATCAATACGCTGTTATCTGTTTGGACAATAATCCGGTTAGCATTGAAAGAATACGTTCGGAGTTGGCTCCGTTGGCTTCTGTATTCGATATTTATACTGCCGAGAACATAGAAGACGCGCATCACGCATTAGAAGATATTCATGATCACAACCAAACTGTAGCCTTGGTGATCACTCATCATCATTCTGAATTTAATGGCGTGCAATTTCTGATTGAACTCGAACAGCTGCCCCATAGTAATACCGCAAGAACGATATTAGTCAGCGCTTCGTCAGACATTCAATCCATTCTAACCGCGGTGAATGAAGGCAGGCTCAACCACTGTCTAACCAAGCCAGTTCAAGATCAGGTTCTATTCAAATCAGCGCAAAAAGAGCTAACGTCTTTTGTCATCCAATACGACTCAGAAAACCTGCTCTCTTACAGCGATGCATTGGATCAACAGCGCTTACTCAGAGCGCACATTGAACAAAAGATTCACTCTTTCCAATCGGGTTTCATTCACGATTACCACCAGCTTTCTGACAATGCCCTTGCTGAGCGTGTCGTCAGTGCTCTGCAGGATGTCTTTTCAAAAGATGATAAAACCAAGGCCATTCGTGATTATTCACCAGAGCATCTGCTGACGGTTGAGGGCGAAGATAATCGCTTTCTTTGGTTAATTATTGAAGGTGAAGCGGCGCTCTATAAAAAAGATGAACTGGGGCAGCAACGCGAAGTTGTGCGTCACTCTAAGGGCAATATTGTCGGAGGGATGTCATTCGTGACGGGTGAGCCTTCGTTTTCTACTGCGATTACTCTGACTCAGACCCAAGTCATCAAACTGGATAAAGATAGCTTTGCTCAGGTGATGCATTCAAACAACACTCTGCTACCGCTATTTACCAATCTACTGCTCCGTCACTTTAACCGACGCTTACAAAGAAGCATCAACAATAAGATCCAGCTTCAGCAAACGCTAGAATCGTTGGAATCTGCACATCAACAATTGATCGAGAAAGAGAAGATGGCGATGCTCGGCCAACTCGTGGCAGGTGTCGCACATGAGTTAAATAACCCGATTGCAGCCATACTGAGAAGTATTGAAACCTTGTCTGAACATCTCGATCAAATACTCGAGAACTCGGCACTCCCAGAATCAAATAAAGGGACGGATGTATTAGCACATTCAAAAATGGCGAAGCCACTATCAACGGCTCAAGAAAGACAACTCGTAAAGCACCTCACCTCTACTATCGATGATCGTGCGCTAGCCAAAAAAGCCGTAAGACTGAACCTGAGCCAAGACTCTGCGGTTTTAGATACCTTAAAAGACTCCCCTGTCGCAGGCAAAGAGCTGCTCAATGACTTAGAGCATTATCACTATGTTGGAAACTCTATCCGCTCAATTCAAGTTTGCAGCAAACGTATTGCCGATATGGTCAAAAGCCTAAAAAGCTATGCCCGAGAAGATGAAGAGGTCCGCCACTACACAGATATCCACGAAGGGCTTGAAGATACGTTAGTGATCTTTGAAAACAGGCTCAAACATCACCAACTTGAAAAACACTACGACACCGACTTGCCGCTTCTATTGTGCCAGTCGCTCTCGCTGCAACAAGTGTGGACCAACCTTCTCTCTAATGCACTTGATGCTCTTTCAGAGCGAGGCAAAGTCTCTATCACCACGTCTCAAGAAACTAAAGGTGACGACACGTTTCTTGTAGTGCAAATATCGGACACTGGACACGGTATCGCCAAAGAAGACATCAACACTATTTTCAACCCAAACTTCACGACCAAAAAAGAAGGCAACTTCGGTTTAGGGATTGGGTTATCCATTTCTCAACAAATCGTTTCGGCTCATCAAGGTTTTATTTTGGTGGAGTCTGAGGTAGGCAGCCATACACACATGCAAGTGTGGCTTCCATTCAAACAAGAAGGAGCACCTCATGAATAAGTACCTAATTTTATGTGTCGATGATGAGCCAGAGGTTCTCAACAGTGTCCTTCAAGATTTAGCACCATTTGAAGACAATTTTATTGTTGAAGGAGCCGAATCGGTCGATGAAGCTAAGCAAGTAATTAAAGAAATGGGACAGGAAGGTATTAAACTCGCCTTAATCTTGTGTGACCACATCATGCCGGACAAAACGGGTATCGATTTTCTTATCGAACTTAACCAGCACGATTCTACAAAGCCAACACGCAAGCTGCTGCTCACCGGGCAAGCCGGGCTAGAAGATACCGTCACAGCAATTAACAACGCGGCGCTTGATTTTTATATTTCAAAACCTTGGCAAGGCGATCAACTTAGAGACACGATTACTCAACAACTGACAGACTATGTCATTGCAAACGACAAGCAGTTGTTAAACTGGACTTCCATTTTAGATACTGAGCGCATACTGACATCAATGTCAGACAAGCGAACTAGTTTCGGTGAATAGCGATAGGTTGGTAAATAGAGATTAGATGATGAATAGCGATTTAATCGCTATTGCAGTTTTAACACGAAGTGTATTTTGCATAACAGTGAGTAAATTAAGTGTATCTAATAGTTATCAATAACAAGTGAATGGATACTAGATTTTGTTAAATAACCCTAAAACATGAGATCTCTGTAACAGAGCAGTACTTTACTTGCTTGTTTTTTAGCTAAATGACAAATGAATAGCATTTTTATGGGTTACTTTTCCGCGAGTTAGATTAAACTGTCTCAATGTTTATGGTTTGGCTATTTTTTATCAAACCAAAGGGATCAACACTAATAAAGGTTTACGGTCGTTATGCGCAAAATTCTACTTACTACCGCTATGCTATTGGCTTCTAGCCAAGCACTAGCTGTCGATGGACAACCAAATGAACAAGCACAAGTAATGAGCAACTTTAGCTACGATTACTTTGACGCTCGTATCGGTGCGAGCCCAATTACATTTGGTGGTGCGTTCAGTAAGTCAATCCACCCGAATGCTCACGCAGTAGCGCGTATCGATTCAGAATTTGAAGGCGATTACGACTCTGCTGTAGGTCTTGGTTTCCACGCTCCAATTAACAACTGGGCAGATCTAACGGGTGAAATGCTAGCTCGTATAGTTCAACCAGCAGCGAAAAGCTCTCCTGATGTTGGTATGGAATTCAACGTTGGTGTTCGTCAATGGCTTGGCCCACAACTAGAAGTTGGCGGCAAAGGCGGTTACGTTTCTATCGATGATAAAGATGATTGGATCGGTTCTGCTTACGTGCGTTTCCACTCTACAGAACTATTCTCTCTAGGTGCAGAAGTTCGTATCAATGATTTCTACGGTGATCAGTTAATGTTCACGACTCGTTTCAAGCTTTAAGTAAAACGAGAAAGCTCTTCATATGGGCTTAGCCTTTAAAACGGGCTAGATAGAAACAAAAAACCGAGGAAATCCCTCGGTTTTTATATATAAACAGTAATCTTATGCATATACAGGCGATATCTTTAGTGGCAGCTCTTTAATAATTGCTGCTTGCGTGGCTCTTGTAATAGTTTCCAGTGAATACCATCAATTGCACCCGCAAACTTCCAAAGTAATTTTAGGTCAACATCGTTTCCGTACGCTTCGCGAACCTTATTAAACACTTCAGATGCACCCAACTGCATAAACATTGAAACATCATCCACTCCAGCCTTTTTAACCATGCGTTCTAACGTCAGTTGCATGTTAGGCAAATCCCTTAATCTACGGCTAGCAGATGATTTTTTGAAGCTACGCTGCTGAATTGAATTATCGATTGAAGTACGAATAATACTATCCAATTCAGGATGCTCAGACGTAAAGAGATCCGTGATGTCGTAGTAATTCACGGTTGCTGTCGTCTGCTTTTTTACGTGACGATACTTTTCACAATCTAGCCCCGTCAGCTTTTTATCTAATAACTTCCCACCTCGAATGAATACACAATCTTCACTCAACAAAGCGAACATAGCGTCATTTTGAAAGAGGCCAATACCTCCAAACATAGAGCGCTTTTGATGTTCACCAAATTGATTCACGTAATTAATAAATGCTGTCTCGGTCATATCCGTTGATCCTTAATCAAATTACCCCGATTAGGTTGATCGCCAGACAAGCAGCTTTTTATGCGAAAAATTTTAAATCTATTTAATGTTTAGGTGAATATTATGGTTTCGTTTGTCACCTTTGAAATAAATGATACTTCGAAAAGAAAAATAAGTCAGGGCGCAGCTCACATCAATCAGTTGAATATCCTTGCTTTTAATGATTTACATCACATTAAACTATCAAATCACGCCAAGAATTTAATTCTTAGTGATACCCCCGTTCAAGTTATCAAAGCTTATGTGGTTCGATGAGTATTGCCTCGCAGCATCCCGGCTTGTAAAATGGTACGACATACATGTTCTTACTCTTAATATGAATCATTTATCATTTTTCTGGCTACCACAAAATAAAGCTCTTCTCCTTAAGGGCCTAGAATCCGAGTTTGCCCAACTTGTTGGACATTCCATCTCAGCGGGAAAAATAACTCTTCCTCCGATTCCTGAGGTTGTACTTAAAATTCAAAAGCTATGTACTCTTGAACCAACAGGCGTCGCCGAAGTTGCCGAGTGCTTACTTGAAGACCCAGGGCTGACAGCAATCGTGATCAGAGTTGCTAACTCAGTTGTCTTCAACAGACGCAATATTACTTGTGTCGATGTTATGACGGCCGTATCGCGTCTTGGTATATTGAGAGTACGTGACATTGTCACGGCTCAGGCTATTGAACAACTTAAACATTCCGTCAATTTGAGTAAAGAGTGCAACGAGCTATTGGTTCAGAGCGCTTCTGTATCAAAAGAACTCGCCGCAACTATGGTGTTAGTCACTAACCTATTTAAAGAACTATCCCCTACCGAATACCGTTATCTAGAGCATGAAAAGTCACTACTTGTTGGGTTACTTGCAGACATTGGCTTGTTCTGTTTGGTTAGTGAATATCACCTCTACCTAGACAACGGGAACTATTTAGATCACGACATCGCACTGCAAATATTCCAAGGCCAATGTTCAGCAACCAGTAAGTTGGTCCTTAGACGCTGGGGTTTCGACAGCGACTTTATCGATGTGTGCAGCAACACCATTAATAATCACGAAGAGCGCGAGGTGTCTTACCTTGATATTGCGCGGATAGCTAACCACCTACTGATGTTTAGAAACAAGGATGAGAACATTGATGAGCACGAAGTAGAACTAAACGTGACAGGAGCGGAAGTACTTTATAAATTAAGCAACTTGAGCAAACAGGATTTTAATGCAAAGCTAAGTGACGTGATCAATACTAGCGGCTTCTAAGTTACTGTTAAATTGCTAGTAAATGCAATATGAAGTCAATGCAATGGGGAAAGCATGTTTACAGGGATGATCTTTATATTTGCGCCACTCGTCGTGGGGTATCTTTTTTCAATTTCGAACGCTCAGACGCTAGAATTTATCAACCGCTCTACTTCGCGGTTGATCTACGTGATTCTCGCGTTAATGGGACTTAGCTTAGCCGCACTCGATAACCTAGGCAGTAACCTGCAGACAATTCTTCTATACACGGCCACTTTCTTCGTCTGCTTAAGCGTTTGTAATCTAATGGCGCTACCTGCTATTGATAAGTTACTGCCACTCCAGACAGACAGCTGTAATAAGAAACTCCCCCTGTCTTCTATGGCGATGGAGTCTGCCAAACTCATCTTAGTGGTCGGTTCCGGCCTTATTGCGGGTTTAGTTCTGCCTATTGGACTTGATTGGGTTGATACCGCGAGTGAATGGATTCTGTTTGTTCTACTGTTCTTTATTGGCATTCAGTTACGCAATAGCGGACTAACACTTCGTCAAATCTTACTCAACAAGCACGGTATGGTAATCGCAATCGCAATCATCGCCACCTCAATGCTTGGTGGTATTATTGCGGCTTATATCCTTGATATCCCTCTGTTCAAAGCCTTGGCAATGTCTTCAGGGTTTGGTTGGTATTCTTTAGCTGGTATCTTGATGGGCGACGCCTTTGGTCCTGTTTATGGCGGCGCTTCTTTCATGCTTGAGCTGTTAAGAGAGTTAGTTGCTTTGGTACTTATTCCTGTGCTGATCCGGAGCTACCCATGCACATCGATTGGTTATGCAGGCGCAACAGCGATGGATTTCACATTACCTGTCATTCAAACCACAGGTGGCGTTCGGTGCGTGCCAGTCGCCATAGTCAGTGGCTTTATCCTCAGCTTGCTTGTCCCGATTTTGATGTTGTTCTTTGTATCTCTTGCTAACTAGATCGCAGGAATAGCGTTTGTTTTAGATTAGAATGCAACTCGAATACCGATGCCCAAGACACCGATACAGTTACCGAAATAAAAAGACACTAAGTGTCATTGCTCAACAAATAATGATCACGGTAATCTGTAACGACAACGTTATAAAAAGAATAAACTTACAAAAGGAACCGCTATGAAACGCCTTTGCGTCGCATTACTGCTAGCTTCAACTTCGACTTTCTCTTTTGCAGCAGATTCAATGTCTGAGACAAATCAGTGCCAAGCAAAAAAATATGATGCGTACATCGACGCCTCTTTAGGTTGGTATGCTGACCTCGCTACATTAACTTCTGAGCAATACCCAGAATTGACAGAAGTAAGCGAGTGGTTCCTAGAAGGTCGTAAGCACCACTTCGAGCTTAATCGCGCTGCGGTAAACTACTACCTTGTGAACGATTCAAGCAAAGTGGCAACAGAGCAACCGGTAGAAGGCTGGCTGCAACTGGAACAACACGACATTAAGACGTTATCAACACGTGATGATGAACTTGGTAGAATTGCGAAAACAACGTTCGACGACCGCCAATCAACACCTCACGCTCAAAACTACGAGCTACGTTCCGCCTTTGCTGAGCTGCTTAGTCACCCTAAGCAAATCGATACAGCACTGCAGCGTTACAACCAGTCGATCGCCAAACTAGAAGCGATTAAGTGTAAATAACCCTTAATTTACTATGCTTTTATGGGAAGTTGGATTTCATAATTAAGACGGGACATTGTTCCCGTTTTCGTTTAGATTATCCCGCTCGCGTCAATATAAGAAAAATAACTCGCTTGCTATGGTTACGGAACAAAAAACAGCAGATGTTAGCTTTGACAGTCTTCTACGTATCTTTACAGTACCAGAAGGCCCAGACTCAACACTCACTCAAATCGAAGACAAACTTTCACGAAACCTGAATCAATTCTTACGTGAACACATTGTGGCTGAAGAAAAGCCATTACGTGAGATTGAGAAAGATTTTTCGAATGCTCATATCCCAGAGCTGCCTGAGTTTGTTTCAGAACATACCGAGCATCTCCTCGATTCTCTTGTATCTCATTCGGTTCATACGTCGTCGCCAAGTTTTATTGGTCACATGACGTCTGCGCTACCCTATTTCCTGATGCCGCTGTCTAAAATCATGATTGCGCTAAATCAGAATCTAGTAAAAATCGAGACCTCAAAAGCTTTCACTCCCTTAGAACGTCAAGTTCTGGGTATGTTACATCGCCTGATATATCAGGATAGCGACCAGTTTTATTCTCGCTGGATGCACAGTGCCAACCACTCTTTAGGAGCGTTTTGTTCTGGCGGTACCATCGCGAACATTACTGCGCTTTGGGTTGCACGTAACAACGCGCTAAAAGCACAAGGTTCTTTCAAAGGTGTGGAAAAAGAAGGCTTGTTTAAAGCCATGAAGCACTACGGCTACGAAGGCCTTGCTATCTTGGTTTCTGAACGTGGTCACTACTCTCTGAAAAAAGCAGCGGATGTCCTTGGTATTGGTCAAGAAGGTCTAGTGTCTGTTAAAACAGATAACGACAACCGCATTTGTACGGACGACCTAAGACTCAAGATTGAACAGCTCAAGCAGAATAAGATAAAGCCTTTCGCTGTCATTGGTGTGGCTGGTACAACCGAAACCGGTAATATCGACCCTCTAAGAGACATTGCAGAAGTGTGTGCTGAATCCGATTGTCATTTCCATGTTGATGCCGCTTGGGGAGGTGCGACTCTAATGTCGAACAACCATCGTCACCTACTTGATGGTATTGAATTGGCTGATTCAGTTACGATTGATGCACATAAACAGCTTTATATCCCTATGGGTGCTGGCATGGTTTTGTTTAAGAAGCCAGATGCGATGACCGCAATCGAACATCACGCTCAATACATCCTTCGCAAAGGCTCAAAAGACTTAGGTAGCCATACGTTAGAAGGCTCTCGTTCAGGTATGGCAATGTTAGTCTACGCCTCAATGCACATCATCAGTCGCCCTGGGTATGAACTGCTAATCGACCAGAGCATCAATAAAGCGCGCTACTTTGCTGACCTGATTAAAAGTCAAAACGACTTCGAACTGGTTTCAGAGCCTGAGCTTTGCCTACTGACCTATCGCTATGTGCCTGAATCAGTCAAAGCAGCACTACTTAAGGCTAAAGCACCAGAGCGTGTTGAACTGAATGAGCTACTGAATGAACTGACCAAGTTTATTCAGAAGAAGCAACGTGAAACGGGCAAGTCTTTCGTATCGCGAACGCGCTTAAACCCCGAAATATGGGCGCATCAGCCAATCATCGTTTTCCGTGTAGTATTAGCAAATCCACTGACGGGCAACGATATTCTCTCTTCAGTGCTTGAAGAACAGCGTGAAATCTCTAAACTAGCACCCAATTTGATGAGTAAAATCACCAAATTGGTTAAGCTAATCAACGCCTAGCCATTCAATTTTAGTTGCATCAAATTGAAAATTTCTTTCTTTTTGATGTAACTTAGCTGTCAGTTCATACTCAATTTGCATTCTTTTTGCTCTAATCCTCTTCCAATTCTGTAGTTTTCTAAAATTTTGTTGAGGTTTGTCATATTCTTAAGCATTGATGCCGTGTTTTTGTATTAGTGAATAGTATCTTGGGTTTATACTGACTCTATGGTGCTAGTTAGCTTGATATCTATTTGATGCAGTAGAATTTACAATACCGAATATAAGTTTGGTTTTGTATTTTCTTATATTTGTTTCAGCCATACCCCCTGGTAAAAGATATTAACTAGCAAGTTGTTCTCTATACCCTTGTGAACACTATGAATACATTAGAAAAAATACAAAAAAACCTGGAAAATTTCAGCAAGTCTGAGCGTAAGGTAGCCGAAGTAATCATGGCTTCCCCTCAAACTGCAATTCATTCTAGCATTGCTACCTTAGCGAAAATGGCTGACGTGAGTGAGCCTACAGTTAACCGCTTCTGTCGTCGTTTAGACACAAAGGGCTTCCCTGACTTTAAACTTCACCTAGCTCAAAGCTTGGCGAACGGTACACCTTACGTGAACCGTAATGTTGAAGAAGATGACGGCCCAGATGCTTACACACATAAGATTTTTGAATCAACTATGGCTTGTCTAGATGTTGCTAAAAACAGTTTAGACGCGATGCAAGTAAACCGAGCGGTTGACTTACTGACTCAAGCAAAACGTATTTCGTTCTTCGGACTGGGTGCCTCTTCTGCTGTAGCCAAAGATGCTCAAAACAAATTCATTCGTTTCAATATCCCAATCACTTGTTTCGAAGACATCGTGATGCAACGCATGAGCTGCATTAACTGCAGTGATAACGATGTTATTGTTCTTATCTCTCACACTGGCCGCACTAAAAGCCAAGTAGAGATTGCGAACTTAGCTCGTGAAAACGGCGCGACAGTTATCGCTATCACAGCAAAAGACTCTCCGCTAGATAAAGCGAGTTCTCTGTCTATCTCATTGGATGTACCGGAAGACACTGACGTTTACATGCCAATGGCAAGTCGTGTTGTTCAGATGACGGTTATCGATGTGTTAGCAACAGGCTTTACGCTTCGTCGTGGTTCTGGCTTCCGAGAGAACCTGAAACGAGTAAAAGAGTCACTTCGTGATTCACGTTACGAAAAGTACTCTCAGTTCTAATCTGTTAAGATGTGAGCTTAAGAATTAAATTCAATTGAAAAACGGAGCCTAGAGCTCCGTTTTTATTTGTCTGTTTAAATGGGTTATGCCGTGATGGGTTTGTGCTGTGTCTGGTTATGCCAAGAGCAGATTGAAGACTGTTAGATAGTCCAGCTATTGCCCTTCTCAACCACGCTGTTCTCGGACGCATAAGAATTGATAATGGTAAAGCTCGACTCGGCGGCAGGCTCTTGCTCAATTTGATTCATTAAAGCTCCCTCATGATGCCCTTCTACACAACCACACTTCTCGCAAACCTTCTTCAGAATATGTACGAGCCGTTCTTGGTTCAGCGGTAAAGGGTTCCCTTTAATTGCCACTGACTTGAGCGCGTCGGCAGACACCTCATCAAATTGGGCTTCACATACACCAAATTCCAGTAAAGTTGGAAGCTTGAGCGTATCCAATACTTCAGACAACCAAGAAATTGCCTCGTCCTCTGTTGCTTCTACGTTACCTGTCACTATCTGAGAAATTCGCTGATAACGCGCTAGGATGTCACTCCTCTGCTGCTCCTTCGCAGCAGCTATATTCTCTAACATCACAAATGGTGCTAAACGTGCAGTTATCACACTATGAGGAGCCGAGATTTTGCCACCTAGCGCAGAAGCCAAACCATGCGCAGCGCCAAGTTTGGCGTTAGTTATCGCTATTCCCCCTAACATAGAGGAAAACGCGAGATCAGAACGCGCTTGAGGTTCATCGTAGATACACGCCTGAATGACAGAACCACTCAGCTTACGTAAGCCTTCTTCACAGATCATATCAGTCAGTGGGTTCGGTTCACCGCACACATAGGCTTCCATTAGATGGGTAAATGCGTCCATAGCACCTCGCCCCGATAAATACAGATTCGTACCATGAGTTAGGGTTGGGTCAACAATCGCAACGTCAGCCAGCATGTCTGGGTTTCTAAGGCTGATTTTTACTTGGTCTTGCCCTGATTTCAGCACCGCGTTTTTAGTGACTTCTGCACCTGTACTCGCTGTGGTTGGAATCGCAATGAACGGAAGCGGTTTGGTTTTAAGAGGGACATTACGCCCAACAACTTCAACATAGTCATACAAACTACCTTGGTTAGGTAAAACCGCGGCTAACGCTTTGCCCATATCGATGGCGCTACCGCCCCCCATAGCGACAACCATATCTGGCTTAAATCGACGTGCAGAAATAGCAGCCTCCTCAACCATTTTGATATTAGGTTCACCGGATACGGCAATGTGTTGATAGCGCAAACTCTGTGCATCGAGATAGTCAGTGACTATTGAAGTGCGCTCTAATGTATTGCCAGTCACCAATAGCACGCTGTAACCGTATTGATTAAAGAGAGACAATGAAGCGGAGAGTGCTCCATCACCAAAGATGATCTTTGTAGATGTCATAAATTGAAACATGGTGCCTCCTGCGCCTATGACCGAACAAAACTGCGAACTCTTGGTTTTTAGGAAATTGGTCTCTTGGATTTCACATTTGAAATTTGAAATTTGATTTTCGTATTTACAACACAATCCCGGCACCCCAAATACGAATGCACTAAAACATCATTACTTCAGACTGCTTACAGAATATGGTTCCATACCTAGATAAAGGATGCCTCGTTCTGCGTTTGATTTTTTTGACAAGGTGCAACTTGTCGCACTAAATATCGACTAAAGTTGCAATCTTAGGGGTAATTCACATACTAATATTGAGGGGAATTCACGATGACAGTGGCCAGTAAACAAGACTCTAGCCTTTTATGATTAATATTTGCGCTGATAGGCAAAACCTATCGTATTAAGAGGCAATTCCATCTTTATTTCCCCATGCCATTGAGGCATAGTTGGTTTTAAGAAATTTTGAGTGGCATTCATAAAAGAATAGTTAACATAAATGAGTTAACGAGCCTCATCCCGTATTTAGGAGAAATTAAATGTTTGTAGTTATTTTTGGTCGCCCTGCTTGTCCATTCTGTGTTCGCGCAAAAGAGCATGCTGAAACTCTTAAAGCTAAACGCGATGACTTCAACTACCGTTACGTTGACATCCACGCTGAAGGCATCAGCAAAGCTGACCTTGAGAAGACTGTTGGTAAACCTGTAGACACAGTTCCACAAATCTTCATCGACCAAGATCACATTGGCGGCTGCACAGAATTTGAAGCATACGCAAAAGAAAACCTAGGTCTTTTCGACTAAGCTGGAATTTCTCAAACGAAAATCGAGGCTAAAGCCTAAACAGCTGATAGATAAAACAGTTAGACTGTATGATTGATATAAAGCCCGCTCATTGCAGCGGGCTTTTTTATGACAATTTTTCAACCGGAGTAAGATTAAGGTCAATATCGAATAAAATTGAAAATAGCACTTATAATTTATTTCTATTTAGATACAATTCATTCCTCAAACTGATCCTGTGTTTCACGCTAATTATTGAGCAATCACTGTGAATATCGACGTTGTCTTGCTGTTAAAACAAAACCCCATCCTTCTCATTTTTGTTGTGTTATCTATTGGCCTCGCCATTGGTAAAATTCGTTTCGGTAGTCTCCAACTAGGAAATTCAATCGGTGTTCTGATTACTTCTCTTATCATGGGACATCTTGGCTTTTCCTTTAACGCCGACGCTCTCACGATTGGTTTCATGCTCTTCATTTACTGTGTAGGTATTGAAGCTGGCCCCAACTTCTTCGGTATATTCTTCAGAGACGGTAAGCATTACCTCATTCTTAGCCTCGTTGTACTTTCTACGGCTATTGCCCTTACTTATTTTTGCAGCGAATATTTAGGTCTTGGTTTCGGACTTTCCGCCGGCATGATGGCGGGAGCACTAACTGCAACACCAATATTAGTTGGTGCGCAAGATGCACTCAATTCAGGTTTAGCTGAAGTGCCAAGAAACATGGACCTGGGTCTGGTTATAGAAAACCTCTCTGTAGGTTACGCGATGGCTTATTTAGTCGGCTTAATCAGTATGATTATGTTTGCCCGCCTTATTCCAAAGCTTCAGAAAGTAAACCTACACGACTCTGCAGAACAAATAGCTCAAGAGCGCGGCCTAGGCACCTCTGGCCAGCGTAAGGTTTACTTACCCATTATCCGAGCTTATCGTGTGGGACCAGAGCTAATTACCTGGACTGATGGCAAGAACCTTCGTGAGCTTGGCATCTATCGCCAAACTGGTTGCTACATCGAGCGGATTCGACGTAATGGTATTCTTGCCCACCCTGATGGCGATGCCATTCTGCAAGAAGGCGATGAAATCGCATTAGTTGGCTTCCCTGACAGCCACGCTCGTCTTGATCCAAGTTTCCGAAACGGCAAAGAAGTTTTTGACCGTAACCTTCTCGATCTACGAATCGTTGAAGAAGAGATCGTCGTTAAAAGTGACAACATCGCGGGTAAGCGTTTATCTGACTTAAACTTATCCGAATACGGCTGTTTCCTTAATCGCGTAGTAAGAGCTCAAATTGAAATGCCGATGGACTTAAACATCGTACTTTCTAAAGGTGATGTACTGCAGGTGAGTGGTGAAAAGAGCCGTGTTCACGGCCTTGCAGAAAAAATTGGTTTCATCTCGATTCACAGCCAAATGGCCGATTTGACGGCTTTCTGTAGCTTCTTCATTCTGGGTATTTTGTTTGGTTTGATCACCATGACATTCGGACAAGTCTCATTTGGTTTAGGTAATGCCGTTGGTCTTCTTCTATCAGGCATCATGCTTGGCTTCTTACGAGCGAACCACCCTACCTTCGGTTACGTTCCTCAAGGGGCGTTGAATATGGTCAAAGATCTCGGTTTGATGTTCTTTATGGTCGGTATCGGCTTGAGCGCCGGTGGTAAGATATTTGAGCATTTGACCCAAGTGGGTCCGCAAGTTATCGGGATAGCACTTATCGTGAGTGTACTGCCGGTATTCTTCGCTTACCTAGTCGGCGCTTACGCACTGAAGATGAACCGAGCTCTTCTTTTTGGAGCCATCATTGGCGCACGAACTTGTGCTCCGGCGATGGACATAGTGAATGACCACGCTCGTTCAACTATCCCAGCACTGGGGTACGCGGGTACGTACGCGATAGCCAATATATTGATGACCTTAGCGGGTACCTTTATCATTATCATTAGCTAGTTTATTCAGCGTTATAACGCTTTAGATTAGATATTTTAAATGCACTAATTCATCTTTGAGTTAGTGCATTTTTATTACTTAATTTCTTTTCTCATCCCACATCTCTGTACTACTTTCCTCAAACTACAGACAAAAAAATAGGCGCTCAATGAGCGCCTATTTCATTTATTTGATTTGTTAATTAGATGTCAGCTACATCAAATTCAACAGCTGTCTCAACGTCAGCTTCGTAATCAACACCATCAACACCGAAACCGAACAACTTCAAGAACTCTTCTTTGTACTCAACGTAGTCAGTCAGTTCTTTTAAGTTTTCAGTTGTGATTTGAGGCCATAGGTTACGACAATGCTCTTGAATGTCATCACGAAGTTCTAGGTCGTCTAGACGTAGACGGTTCACTTCATCAACTTCTGCTGCACTTCCATCTGCTTTGTATAAACGTTGGCTGAACATACGGAAGATCTGTTCCATACAACCTTCGTGAATGCCTTCTTCACGCATCTTCTTGAACACCATAGCGATGTAAAGAGGCATAACAGGAATAGCAGAGCTTGCTTGAGTCACAACTGACTTAAGAACAGCAACGTTCGCAGTACCACCAGTTTGGCCTAGTTTCTCGTTAAGCGCTGACGCTGCACGGTCTAGATCCATCTTAGCTTTACCTAGCGCGCCATCCCAGTAGATTGGCCACGTTAGCTCAGTACCGATGTAGCTGTAAGCAACAGTCTTACAACCGTCAGCTAGAACACCCGCTTCAGAAAGTGCGTTGATCCAAAGTTCCCAATCTTCACCGCCCATTACAGTAACAGTGTCTTTGATCTCTTCTTCAGTAGCAGGCTCAACGCTTGCTTCGATGATCGCATCTTTGTTTGTATCTACCGCTGTAGATGTGTAAGTCTCACCGATAGGTTTAAGAGATGAACGAATCACTTCGCCAGTCTCTGGCATTTTACGCACTGGAGATGCCAGTGAGTACACAACCATATCGATTTGACCTAGATCTTCTTTGATCAGGTCAATTGTTTTCTGTTTAGCTTCGTTAGAGAAAGCATCGCCGTTAAGGCTTTTTGAATACAGGCCTTCTTCTTTAGCTAGCTTATCGAACGCTGCTGAGTTGTAAAAACCAGCTGTGCCCGGCTTTTTCTCAGTACCGGCTTTCTCGAAGAAAACACCGATAGTTGAAGCGCCGCCACCAAATGCAGCCGCAATACGTGAAGACAAGCCGTAGCCACTTGAAGAGCCAACAACGAGTACACGTTTAGGTGCATTTGCGATTGGGCCTTGAGCTTTTGTGTAAGCAATTTGTTCTTTTACATTAGCTTCACAACCGACTGGATGTGTTGTAGTACAGATGAATCCGCGAATTCGAGGTTTGATGATCATATTCAACTTCCTTAAAAAATCAGGTTAAGGATAAGAGTTTCGTGCGCAAATGGCATCTAATTTCTGTAAAAATGTGGTGAAAATGCAAGTGGTTGGAGCACTCAACTGATATTTGCCGACTAAGTCACCATTTGTTAACGCTTCTATTGCGACTTCTACGACAAAAACAAAAAAGGCACCTTATTAGGTTAACACTGATCATTTAAGCATTTTCCTGATCAGTTGAACGATCCTACA
>NZ_JBGONH010000040.1:0-48125 GCF_041439075.1 Vibrio sp. FF145 | reverse complement strand
TCACTTACTACCGTTTTTGTTTTAAGTTCCCGCTAATCCGCGATGAACCAAAAAATTGGGGTGGCGCATAGTAAACTAGAACTTAAAAATAACAAGAAAATCTTGGGTCAACTTATAGGCTTAAATGACCTTTTCTTGATGCTTAGCAATTGTTTCACGAGCCACACTCTATACATGCACCTTCGTGGTTTACTGAGACTCTATTTTTTCCGTTGGATTTAGCACGATAGAGCGCGTCGTCTGTAACTCGAATCAACGTATCTAGGGAGTTGTTGGTACGAACGATGCAGCTGTCGGTAATGCCAATACTGACGCTTGATTGAAACTTGGTGCGATTAAATCCCAAGAATTGATGGGTTCGAAATTCTTCGCAAATACGTTGACCAACAATTTTTGCTTGTGAGTATGCCGTGTTGAGAATGGTTCCATGAGTCGTTCGGTTTTTTGGAAAGAAGACGATAAACTCTTCACCTCCCCAGCGGCCAACCACGCCGTTCAAGGCTTTGACGTGCTTCTTAATGGTATTCGCGAGAGTGCGAATCACATCGTCACCAACACTGTGTCCAAATTGGTCATTAATCTTTTTGAAGTCATCAATATCCAATAGTAAACAAGACATCTCAGTTTGTTCTTTTAACGGCTTTTTTAACCAATCGTAAATGGCACTGCGGCTGAACACTTGTGTTAGATCGTCGTGAAGTGCGCGGTGCAGTAGCTCTTGTTCTAATATCACCTTGTCGGAAACGTCTTCTATCACCACTTGAATCGCTTTCTCGCCTTCCCAATTAATGATGTTGTCGTAGATGTTGAAGTGTTTTTTACTCCCGTCAAAGCATTGGTTTTCAACCACAGAACTGAAGCTTGGTGTATCACCGGCAAGAATACTCTGGCTGCGTCTCATGGCATTGATACGACTGTCCGGCGGAATAATTGAAATGATTGAGTCCATGGCGAGCACTGCTTCTATCGATTTGGCACCCTGCATTTCAACCCAGGCTTGATTAACCATTAGAGGCTTGAAATTTTGGTGGACGAGCACGCCCTGTTTCGAACTATTGAGTAAAGTCCGGTACATACGATCTTTTTCTTGATGTTTACGCTCTGAAGCAACAACTGAGGTAATATCTATGATCATTACACGAAGAGCGGGGCGGTCGTTGACTCTGACCGCTTGAGCAAGGCTAAACAGCGAGAGAAGGCGGTTATTCACCGGAATATCTTTATAGAGCTTTCCCTTTCCCAGTTGGCCTTTAATCGCAGAAAGGTAACGTTCACGGACAGAGCCGTGATAATCTTTGGGTATTAATGAGTAGACAAAATCGACGTTGTTGAGAAGTGCTTCACGGCAACTGTAACCGAAGATTTTTGCAATGTTTTCGTCGACATCGATGACACGGTGGTCTTGCAGCGTAATATAGCCCTGTGCAGAGTCGAAATTCTGCCTAGGGGTGGCTGTGGTTAAATCTAGTTGGATGCTCATATAGATCTGACTACATATCCTCTCACCAAAAACAGGTGCTTTAAATAAATGGTGGTGTCGTAAATAAATTGTGACTGCTGTATATCGACAAAGCTATCAGATACCTAACACGGCAAGCGTCACGAGACTATGTGATTAAAGTGTGCCGTACGCAACTTTTTGAGGGTAGCGTAATTTTACTGTATCTAAAACGGATAAAAAAATTATTAAGGATAATTAAAGAGTTATGGAAATAAAAATTGATGATTTGTCGGGTGGAGAGGTTATTGAGCTACTCGAAGAGCATTTAGCTGATATGTATGCGACATCGCCAGTCGAAAGCGTTCATGCACTGGATCTAGAGGGGCTCAAGTCGCCAGAGATTACTTTTTTCAGTGCTTGGAAAGACAGCCAACTGCTTGGGTGTGTCGCCATTAAAGAGCTTGATACACAACACGCTGAACTGAAGTCAATGAGAACCTCGCAGTTTGCAAGAAAGTCCGGTGTCGCAAGCAAGCTATTGCAGCACGTTTTGGATACGGCAACCGCTCGCCAATATCGACGTATTAGCCTAGAAACGGGATCGGAAGACTACTTTAAGCCAGCGCGTAATTTGTATCAAAAATTTGGCTTTGGTTACTGTGAACCTTTTGCTAATTATGTGTTAGACCCGCACAGTCATTTCATGAGTATTGAGTTACGTTAAGAGGCTAACCTTTGATGCCGACTTATTTTGCAGGTTTTACTCTCGGGCTTTCGCTTATTCTCGCGATCGGTTCTCAAAATGCGTTCGTTCTTAAACAGGGCTTAAAGAATCAGCATGTGTTTGCTATTTGTGCTGTCTGCGCGATTTCAGATGCATTACTGATCAGTTTTGGTGTGATGGGCTTTGGTGCAATCGTTGATCAGTTTCCACAAATTGAGCAGTTTGCTCGTTACGGTGGGGCTATCTTTTTAGGGGTTTACTCATTCTTGAGCTTTCGCTCAGCATTTACCGAAAATCATGCCTTAGAAGCCGGTGTCGAAACCAAAAACTCTTTAACCAAAGCAGTTACCATGTGCTTAGCGTTTACTTGGCTTAATCCGCATGTGTATCTGGATACTGTGGTATTGCTGGGTTCTATCTCTACACAATATCAACCAAATCAAATGTTGTTTGGTGCAGGTGCAGTATCGGCTTCATTCGTGTTCTTTTTTTCACTTGGCTATGGTGCTCGCTTCTTAGCTCCAATGTTTAAAAACCCGAGATCATGGAAGATGTTGGAGTTTGTTGTAGGAGTGATCATGGCATCAATTGCACTATCTTTGGTTGTTTAGTTTTGCTCTGCTTTCGTTAACTTCTCCTCATCAGTTGAATGCTGGTGGGGGAAAGTACGGCTTGTTAGCTTGTTAGCTCGTTAATTAGTAATTAGTACTGTATCCCTCCGTCTCGCCTCCCTAGCTATTAACTATTCTTTGCAAAGATTTCGCATTTCTTTGTTGGTTTTAAACGCCCTGATAACAACAAATTAAATTATTTCGTGAAATAACGAATTATTCTTCGTCTTTTGAATTTTGGGTTCGTCTTAGGGGTGTAACAAGAAATTATTAACCCGATTCGGAGCCAAAAATGACTAAATTGATTAGCTTTAAAAACTGCCCATTTGTTCAACGTGTAATGGGTTCACTAGTAATGAAAAACGTCCCGTTTGAAATTGAGTACATTGAACTGAATAACAAACCACAGTGGTTTTTGGATATCTCACCGAACGGGCAGGTACCTGTATTAATTACAGAGAACGACACCGTCCTTTTTGAATCTGATGCAATTGTTGAATATCTAGACGATAAATATACGCCTATTGAAGAGGTTTCACCCGAGCAGAAAGCACTCGACCGTGCTTGGTCTTATCAAGCGAGCAAACATTACATGCCACAGTGCGGCACCATGGCGAGTAAAGACAAAGAGACATTTGAAACACGCTTAGCCAATTTACAAAAGGCGTTCCTAAAGGCAGAGAAAAAACTGGGTGATACTGAGTTCTTTAAAGGGGACTACATCTCTAACGTCGACATCGCTTGGTTACCACTGTTACACCGAGCATTTGTAATTAAAGAGCGTTCAGGCTTCGATATGCTAGAAAGCTTCCCGAAAGTACAGAGTTGGCAAGCGGCTCTGATTGAATCTGGATTGACCGATAAAACCGTTCCAGCGGACTTTATTGACAAGTTCAGCGGATTTTATTTAACGAATAACTACTTGGCTAGTCTCGCTGAATCTCGCTAAATAAAGATTAAGTAATTTACGGCGTATAGTTTAGGCCAGAGACAACTAAAACCGCTCTAACGTTGAGCGGTTTTTTTATGTCAAAAATAATGATTGGTCACGCTATGGGCATAGTTGATCCAAAGCCTGAAATTAGTTGGTTTTCACAAGCTTATAAACGGTAAATAATGCTAACTCGTTTGGTAGTTGATCGGTATTTTGATAAATTAAAGGGATTACAGACTTCCAGTGAGCAGCAATGAAGATTCTTCACACGTCCGATTGGCATCTTGGCCAAAACTTCTACAATAAAAGCCGTAAGAATGAACATGAACGGTTTTTACAATGGTTACTTGAGCAAGTTACAGAGCACGACATCGACGCGATCATTGTTGCTGGCGACATTTTCGATACCAGCACACCGCCGAGTTACGCTCGTGAGATGTATAACAAGTTCGTGGTCGACTCGAACAAGATCGGCTGTCAATTGGTGTTGTTAGGTGGAAATCACGATTCGGTGTCTGTGCTAAAAGAGACACAACAGCTGCTCAAATACATGGGCGCAGACGTGATTCCTAATACCAATGAAGATCATGCGACTCAGGTTGTTGAACTAAAAGGCAAGAACGGCGATGTAGAAGCGCTGGTTTGTGCCATTCCTTTTATTCGCCCTCGCGATGTGTTGACCAGCCAGGCGGGTGTCACCGGTGTTGAACGCCAAAAACAACTCGGCGAAGCGATTAAACAGCACTACCAAAGTGTTTATGATGCCGCTATAGAAAAACGTGCGACGTTTGAAAACAGAGAGCACATGCCGATTATCGCTACTGGTCATTTAACGGCGATGGGTGTTCAACAATCGGATTCTGTACGCGACATCTATGTCGGCAACCTTGATGGTTTTGCCGCTGATGGCTTCCCAGACGCAGACTATATTGCACTTGGTCATATCCACCGTCCACAAGTGGTGGCAAAGCGTGAATACATTCGTTACTGCGGCTCACCAATACCATTAAGCTTTGATGAACTTAAATCTCAAAAGCAGGTATGTGTGGTTGAGTTTGTTGAAGGCGAGCGCACCATTTCTCAATTGCCAGTTCCAACGTTCCAACCCCTAGCTGAAATCAAAGGCGACTTGAGCGAGATCGAATCTCAACTGAATCAATATATAGGCTTAGATAGCGACCAAAGCGTGTGGTTATCGATAGAAGTGCAAGCGCAAGATTACTTGTCGGATCTTCAAGAGCGTATGCGCACACTAACCGAAGGTTTGAATGTGGAAGTGCTTCAATTGCGCAGAGCAAGAGAGCGTCGCAATCAAGCATTAGAGCAAGAGTCGGCAGAAACGCTGTCAGAATTGAGCCCGATGGACGTGTTTACGAAGCGTATTGCCTTAGAAGAATTTGAAACCGATTCTGAAAAAGCGCGTTTAGAGCGCATGACGGTGAAGTTTAAACAAGTGATGGTTGAAGTGTCTGAGAGCGCTCAAGCGCCAAACAAAGTAGAAGAGTAACCAGTATGAAGATTTTAAGCCTAGAATTTGAAAACCTGAACTCTTTGAAAGGACGTTGGAAGCTCGATTTTACCCAATCACCGTTTGCGGAAAATGGCTTGTTTGCGATTACTGGCCCAACAGGGGCGGGTAAAACCACCATTCTTGACGCGATTTGTTTGGCATTGTTCCACCGCACGCCGCGTTTGAAAAGTATCGCCAAAGGCAACAACGAATTAATGACGCGTGGCACGGGTGAGTGTTTTGCTGAACTGGAGTTTGAAGTACAGGGCAAAACGTATCGCTCTAACTTCCACCAAAAGCGAGCGCGCGGAAAACACGATGGCGCATTACAAACGCCAACGTGTGAATTTGCCGATGCGGACACTGACAAAGTCTTAGAAACCATGTTGACCAAGAAGACAAAGTTAGTGGAGCAGGTAACAGGTCTCGATTTCTCACGCTTCACTAAATCCATCATGTTGTCTCAGGGTGAGTTTGCGGCGTTCTTAAATGCCAATGCTAACGACCGTGCCGAGCTACTTGAAGAGCTGACGGGAACCGAAGTTTATAGCTTGATCTCTGAGCGCATCTACGATCATTTCAAGTCGAGTGAAGAGTCGCTTAATCACCTTAAAGCCAAAGCAGAAGGTGTGAGCTTACTGTCTGAAGAGCAAATCCAAGAGCTAACCGCAGAACGAGAAACGTTAGAAGCGGAACAGAAGCGTTTAGCGGAGCAATTAAAAGAGTGGCAAGCGCATCTTAGCTGGTGGAAAGACGTGACCAAAGCTGAGCAAACTATAGCGGCTAGTGAGCTCGATCTGAAAACCGCTCAAGATGAACTAGACCGTAACCAACCGTCACTAGAGCGCTTGGCAAACAGTGAGCCGGCTGAAAAGTTACGCCCAGTGCACAAAGATTTAAAGCGTTGCGAACTAGAGGTGAATACCACTCAAGCTCACTTAGATAACAGCACCAAGTTACTGGCGGTTCGTGATGCAGAGAAGAAAGACGCGCAAATTCAACTGACTCAAAGCAGTGTGATTGTCGAACAGGTAAAAACCGAGCAACAAGATCAAGAGAAGATCATCGATCTCGTGCGTCCGCTAGACAACCAAATTACCGTACTCAAAGATAAACAAATTGCGGCCGTTAATGCAGCGAACACGCTAAACGAGCAACATACGCAGCAGCGTAATCAACAGGTCGTTTTAGTCCAAAAAATAGATGCACTGAAGCAACAAGATCAACTCAGCACTGAGTACCTAAATACGCATCAAGCTGACCAACATCTGGAAAAATACTTAGGTCAGTGGCAAGCAAAGGTAGAGCAAGTTCGTACTTTAGAGGGTCAGTATTCAGAACAACTAAACTCAGCGAAGCAAGCTTTGTGTGCGGTTGATGCACAGCAAACGATCATCAAATCTGCGCAAGACGCTAAAGCAACGCAAGATAAGACCTTAGCTGAATTGGTGGTGCTAGAGAATAGTGCAAAGCAACAGTGGGAAGCATTTCAAGGCAACACCAGTGAGCAAGTGTTGAATTCGCAAAAAGATCTGTTGGAGTTTTGGAATCGCAATACGCACTCATTACTCGAGATCAATCGTGGTTTCCTAAATGCCCAACAACAGCTGCACGCAAAAACACAGGCACATCAAACTAATACGGAGCTGCGTGGGAAGCTTTCGAAAGAGCGTGAAGTGCTGGCGGATCGATATCAAGAAAAAAAGACTTCGCTTGAGCGATTGACACGTTTGATTGATCAAGAAGGCGAATTAGCGAAGTATCGTGCGGCATTGAAGCTGGGAATGGATTGCCCATTGTGTGGCTCAACAGACCATGCGATCGAACAATCACAAAGTTCGAAGGATTTGAATGCCCAGAAAGAGCTTGAGGAACAAGAATTAGCAGCGATTCAGAAAGAAGGCCAAGAGCATCGTCAGCAGTTAGATTCTCTTGCCCCTATGATTGCCGCACTCAACGATGAAATTCAACGTGCGCAAGCGGATATTCAACAAGCTCAGCTGAATTGGCAAGGTGTTGTCGGCAAGCTTCAACAGAGCTTATCGGATTTCGTTGGCATGGCTCCTGAACTGGCGCTGCTAACGATTCACGATTTAGGTAATGAAGCTACGGTTGCGATTTTTGCTCAGCAGTGTGAACTTCAACTAAGTCAGTTCTCGCAGCAACTCAAAGCGTTGGGTGATGCTAAAGCACATTATGCCGAAGCTGAGAAACAACGCTTGTCGGTAAGTGTTATGGCTGACAAGGCGAAGTCTAATCTCGAGTTGGCCGAGCAACGCTTAGCGGATCTGAATAAGCAAAACCAAGTCGCAAACGAGCAAGTGACTCAGATTGCTCAAGCGAAAGAGCAGCAATGGAACGCTTTGAAAGAGAGCATTGTTCAAACGGCTATCGAAGCGACTGAACTTGAACATATCGATGATTGGTTTACTGCAAAATCACAGGCATCAAGCACTTGGCAGCAAACTAAACAGCAACAGGCCGATATTGAAAAGCAGCTGATTACTCAAAATGCCGAACTGAAAACTTTAGATGACAAGCTAAGCAGTGTTGAGAAAGAGCTTGCGACACTGACGCAAGAGCATGAGTCTTTAGTGTCAGAGCTCACTCGTGTAACGGCTGAAAGAACTGAGTTGTTTGGTGACAAAGACATTCAAGCCACCAGCAATGCGATGAAGCAAAAAGTCACTGACGCGGTAAATGCATTTGATGCTGCGCAGTTGGTGCTTAACCGTTGTGAACTGGAGCATCGAACTGAGCAAACCAAACACACCAGCTTCTCTGGCGAGTTGATCAGCAAGCAGTCAAGTCATACACAAGCGTTGAATGTTTGGTTACAAGCACTGAAAGCTAGTCCTTTCGAAGTTGAGTCTGATTTTGAAGCGGCGTTGTTAGACGAAGAGATTAGAATTCAACTTCAAAGCCTGAAGAAGTCTTTAGACGAAGCGATTGTCAGTGCGCAAGCTAGGTTGAACACCGCCAAAGCGACACAAGTGGAGCTACAAAATCACGAAAATGCGAAAGCATGGCAAGAGCAAGACCAACAGCAAGTTGAAGAAGCGACTACTGAGTGTCAAAACGCACAGCAAAGCCATGCGACAAAGATCGGTGCAATTTCTGCCAATCTTGAAACGGATAGCCAGAACCGCAGCAATCAGCAAGATCTGTTCAAGAAAATCGACGAGCAACAGATCGAGTTCGATGATATCTCACGTCTGAATTCACTTATTGGTTCTAAGAACGGCGACAAGTTCCGTAAGTTTGCTCAAGGTCTAACACTGGAAAACTTGGTGTACTTGGCCAACAAGCAGCTACAGCGTTTGCATGGTCGTTACGAGCTAAAACGTAAAGCCGACGATGGTTTAGAACTGCAAGTGCTCGACACATGGCAGGGCGATGTGATGCGTGACACCAAGACGTTATCAGGTGGCGAAAGCTTTTTGGTGAGCTTGGCGCTGGCATTAGCGCTTTCTGATCTTGTGAGCTACAAAACCAGTATTGATTCTCTGTTCTTAGATGAAGGTTTCGGCACGCTCGATAGTGACACATTAGACATTGCTCTAAACGCGCTGGATAACTTGAATGCGTCAGGCAAGATGATAGGCGTAATCAGCCACGTTGAAGCACTGAAAGAGCGTGTGCCTGTGCAACTTAAAGTGACGAAACATTCAGGCCTTGGCGTGAGCGAGATGGAGAAACAGTACAAGGTTGTCGCTTAGGTTCTTGCTATATTTATCAGCGCAGAAATAGAAGCAGAGCTAGATGAATCAGATCCCCGACTCGGTCGTTCCTCCTTCTCGAGGATGACGGAGTCGGGGTTGTTATCAATCACATCGTCGTCACTCGCTAAAGTCAGGAACGAGCGTAATAGGGAATCTCTCTTCAACGAATAGGTTAATGGATTCATCGACAAGGAAGCGGTCATGCACAAGAAACAACATCTACCCACCAAGACATGTCCCGTTTGCCTCAAACCATTCTCATGGCGTAAAAAATGGCAACGTTGTTGGGAAGAGGTGATTTATTGCTCTGAACGTTGTCGTCGCCACAAGACAAAACCCACATAATCTCCCTTCATTTAAGAATCTATTGAGAATAACCACTCATTTAACGAGTTAATATTTTATCTGTCAGGTAACTCATGTATAAAGACGACATGAAGATACCTAAAAGAATACAGCCCTTAGTTGACGATGGTTTAGTCGACGAGGTGAAAAGCCAACTCATGAGTGGCAAAGAAGCGTCAGTGTACATAGTACGCTGTGGTGATACGATCCGTTGTGCCAAGGTGTACAAGGAAATAAGCCAACGTAGCTTTAAAAAAGCAACGGCATATCGAGAAGGGCGAAAAGTCCGCAATAGCCGCCGCGCTAGAGCGATGGAAAAAGGCTCTGGTTTCGGTCGCGAGCAACAAGAAAAAGTATGGCAAAGTGCAGAAGTGGATGCCTTGTATAAGCTGGCAGAAGCAGGCGTTCGCGTGCCTGTCCCTTATGGCTGCTTTGATGGCGTACTTCTGATGGAGTTGGTCACTGATGACGAAGGTTATGTCGCGCCAAGATTGAATGATGTGGTGATGCCGCCTGAACAAGCGATTGAAGATCATGCGGTGATGATGACTTATGTCGTTAAGATGCTTTGCGTTGGTTTAATTCATGGCGACTTGTCTGAGTTCAACGTATTGGTTGATGAATATGGTCCTGTGATTATCGATTTGCCGCAAGCGGTCGATGCATCTGCGAACAACAATGCTGAGTGGATGCTGACTCGTGATGTTAATAACATCCGTGACTATTATGCGCAATTTGCCCCTGAACTGGCGACCACTGAGTATGCTAAAGAAATGTGGGCACTGTTTGAGAAGGGTGATTTGAAGCCAGACAGCAAGCTAACGGGTGAGTTTACCGAAAGTGACGCCTTGGCAGATATTGATGCCATCATGCAAGAAATTGACGCAGCCCGTGCTGAAGAGCAAAGCCGCCGCGAGCGCGTTAAGGAAGAAAAAGAAGGTGTCGACGATAGCAAGTTCAACTGGGCTGAATAGCGGTGATAGTAATGATCAGTTTTGGTCATTACTGACCCCTTAGAGTGCCCTTCGTTGAGATCATATTTTTAGTTTCAACCAACAGCTTCACGTTTACTACTAAACCCAACAGAGTCATAGCTTTGTTGGGTTTTCTATTCTTACCACTCATCAAATTTTACTATTCATCAAAGCCAGCGATTGGTATTCCTCCCTACCAAGTCAATTGCTCACCATCATACGCGTAGAAATGCCCGCTTTTATCCGGCGTGGCCGTTCGAATGATGTCCACCAACTGATGAGCTACATAACTAGACTCAAACAACTTACCTTGCGGTACATTGGTCTGAAATGGCTTAGATAGAGCTGTGTCGGTTGTACCAGGGTGGAGCGCTAACACTGTGCCTTTTTTCAATGTGCGTTGCCATTCAATCGACATGGTTTTAATGAACATGTTGAGTGCGGCTTTGGATGAGCGATAGCTATACCATCCACCTAATCGGTTGTCTGAAATGCTGCCGACTTTGGCTGATACCACAGCAAATTTTGGATTGTCACTGGATTTGAGGATCGGCGTGAAGTGCTTGGCCAGTAATAAGCTAGGTAGGGTGTTTACCGAGATGTTTTTCAGGAAGAATTCTGGGTCGATAAAGGACAAATTCTTTTCTGGACCAAGGTCTGGCGTATGAAGCATACCCACGCAATTTATTAACCAATCCAATCGCTCGAATTGAGTGCTTAGTCGTTCAATATCAGCTTCGTTGGTGGCATCGACTTGGTGCCAATTTAAACGGTTATCTTCCAATTCTGGTCGTTGTGAATGATAAGTCGCGTCGACATGTACATCGAGAAAATCAAAGCGAGACAGCTCAGACAATAGGTGCTTAACCACGGCGAAACCAATACCGCCGCTGCCACCAATGACCAATATGTGTAATCTGAGTTGTTCCACCATTATAAGTTCTCCAAGTTTGTGATTCGTTGTTCAGCAGTATCGAGAATCGCTTGTTGTGATTGCTCGTCCATGTTGTCCCAAGAGCGATATAACATTCCCATACGTGGGTTACGGTTTAACGCATCGCGGTGCTGGTTCATAAAGCGCCAGTACAAGCTATTGAAAGGGCATGATTGCTCTCCGCTGCGTTCTTTTATCTTGTAGTGACAACCTTTGCAGTAGTCACTCATACGGTTGATGTAAGAACCGCTGGCAGAGTATGGTTTGGTTCCGACGATCCCGCCATCCGCAAACAGTGCCATACCTCGCGTATTTGGCATTTCGACCCACTCAATCGCATCGACGTATATACCAAGGTACCAACTGTCGACTTGGTCGGGATCTATGCCCGTAATTAAGCAGAAGTTGCCAGTGATCATTAACCTTTGGATGTGATGCGCGTAAGCAAATTCAAGGGACTGGTCAATCGCATGCTTCATGCAATTCATTTTGGTTTGTCCATCCCAAAAGTAATGAGGCAGCTTATTGGTTGCTGAATAATGGTTTTTATTGGCGTACGCAGGCATGTTTGCCCAATAGACGGCGCGTATGTACTCTCGCCACCCCAGTATTTGGCGTACAAACCCTTCGACTTGTGCAATGTCGATAGTGGGTGTGTTTATCTTAGAAGAGGCTTGATAAGCCGACAGCGCAGCATCAATCACTTCTTGGGGGCTTAGCAGTTTGCTGTTCATCGAAAAGGAGAGGCGGCTATGGTACAAGCTCCATTTTGAGTCGTGTTCTGTCGTCATCGCATCTTGAAACTGACCGAACAGCGGTAAACAGACTTGGCAGAAGTGCGCGAGTAAAGACAAGCTTTGTGCGCGGTTAACTGGCCATAATAATTGGTCGCCAACTTCACCAATGGTTTGAACTTGATGATGCTCGATGCGTTTTAAGATCGCAGAAATGTCGTTGGCAAACATTAACGGTTGCGGCAGGTTCTCGATGTCTTGTTTCTTCAGCTTCTTGCGATTGTTTGCATCGTAATTCCATTTTCCGCAAACCGGTTTGCCATCGTCGAGCAGGATGTCGAAACGCTTTCTCATTCGACGATAGAAGTGTTCCATCATGATGTGTTTGTCTTTTGGAAATTGGGTTTCAATCTCGTCAAACGGAAACAGGAAGTGCTCAGAATCGCTACAGCCTTTGGTTACTCCGGTTAACTTCAGCTTTGCCAGTTGTTGGAGAAGTCGATATTCATCTGGCCTTTGATATTCGAATTTCTCAGCGCCGAATTCGTGGACATAGTGCTGCAATAGCGCATCAAGATTTTCAAATTGAGTCGTGTCATCAAGAGTTAAGTGGAGTACCTGATGACCTTGTTGTTTGAGTTCGTCGGCAAAATAGCCCATCGCCGAGAAAAAAGCCGCCACCTTTTGGATGTGCGATGCAACGTAGTCAGTCTCTTGCTTAAGTTCGGCAATGATGTAAGTGACCTCGTCATCAACCTGTTGAAACCAAGAGTGCTGGACATTGAGTTGGTCGCCTAAGACAAGGCGCACGGTTTTGAAGTTCATAACATATCCTGATTGTTGGTTAAGAAAGGTTCTTTGCTGCTCGCATTCCACTTGTTGATGAACGCATGGTCTGGATCGTACATATCCGTTTGCATAGCCAAATCAAAATGTCGTGATTTAGGTTGCTTAGCATTATTTTGCTTATTGGCTTGGGTGTTTACCTGAGAGTTCAGGGCTCCGGCTATATATGCCCAATTACCCCAGTTTGATGCCACGTCATAGTCGATAAGTTGGCTCTCAAAATAGGCTGCGCCGTGTCGCCAATCGATCCCTAGTTCGTAGATCAAACAGCTAGCGGCCAGCTGCCTTCCTCGATTAGACATGTAGCCTGTTTCGTTAAGTTGGCGCATACACGCATCGACAATCGGGTAGTTGGTATTGCCACTTTTCCATTTGGCTAAATTCAGGTTCAACGTCGCTGAGGAGTTTGAAGAGTCGAGTTTATGGTTTGAGGTTTCACCGAACAACGAGGAACCCAGTGACAAACACGTCCAATAGAAATATTCGCGCCATAACAACTCAAAATAGATCCAATAGGTTGAATCGTTACTGCCATGTTCGGTTTCGAACTGCTTCAAATGTCGATAAATCGTTTTAGGCGAAACGCAGCCGAGTGCCAACCACGGCGAGAACTTGGTTGAGTTTACGATGCCGTCAAATGCGTTTCGAGTCTGCTTGTAATTAAGAGCGTAATCATGTGAAAAGTAGTTTTCTAAATGCGCTAGTCCGGCATCTTCGCCACCCAAATAATCGCTTATTACTGCGCTTTCATCATTTGGTGAACTGAATAATGAGATTGTCGATGTCGATGCTAGTCTCACTGCTGGTGGTAGAGCTGAAATAACCGTCTCACGGCGATTAACGTCTAAGTGTTCGACTAGCTTTCTAAATTTGGTAAACGAGCTCGGGACTTTTGATAATTCAAACGGCAGCTCATGTGAGTCAATCAAGGTCGAGTGATGTGGCAAGCATGTTATTAAGTCAGGGTGACGACGGTGTACTGAATGAATCAATCGTCGCTCATCGTAACCGCAGTGTGCATTGGCGAAAAAGTGGGTGACGTGCTGTGTAGCAATAATTTGGCTGAGTGTTTGCTCGGTTGTGTCGGGTTCTAAATGATTACTGCGAATCATGACAACTTGCTGCCCTAGCTTTACTAAATTCGATTCTAAATTGGCTATCGATTGTGAAACAAAAGCCTGGCGATGTGCGCCATAACTTTGCTCTTGCGCTAAATCAGCAGAGAAACGAACCAAAGTGGGTTCGACAATCACGCAAATGAGTTTTTCGACCCTCTGTGCAGCGCAATGGAGCAATTGATTGTCGTTGATTCTTAAGTCGTTTGTAAAAAGATAGAGACCAATCTTTTTCATTACTTACACTCGTAATTTTTTAATTATTAGACGCTTACGAGTTGATAAGCTGACAAGATCACAAATGATTGTTTTGAAAAGGTAATGACTGAACTAAGCGCAAAGAGGGATGTTAAGGAGAGTATGAAGCCAACCAATAATACCGATAGAGATTGGCAATGCAGAAGTTTTTAAAGTTCGAACGGCAGTATCTAATCCATTGGAACGATTAGAATATCGACCGGAGATGTGTCGATGATCTGTTTCGAATGGGAAATGATTTTATGCCAAAAATCGTGGTGATGGCCACATAGTAGTAGGTCAACGCCATTTACCTCGATGGTATTTTTGAGCTTATCATTCAAATCTCCCGTTCCCACGAATATGTGCTTGATTGGGTGTTTAGCGTAGGCCTCAAACTCTTTCAAATGTTTAACGGAATCTTCATTGATGGGTAGATCGCCTTCATTTCCCTGAATATCAACGAGTTCAGGGTAAATCTCTCCATGCGTGCCGTCGATATAAACAAACGAAATGCCAGCCTCTAGTTTGTTTGCGAAGAAGGTCGCTCGATCAATCAGAATCTTAGTGTCGTCGGACATTTCAACAGCGACCAGAATATGTCGGTATTCCATAATTAAAGCCTCGTGTTATCAGTTATATAACAAGCATAGTTTTTGTTAGCACAAATGATATCGAAGAGATCTCATATTGCATAAATTCATCATTCAATGATCTTCTAAGCACTATCGTATTTATATCGCTTTGATTGATAAGAAATTTACAAAAGGTTGTTATAGTGGTTGAAGCGCTAGCTTATTCTGTTAGATAGGCTTTACGGTTTAATGCGCCAATAACGAAGAGGCATCAATGACAGCACTACTCACCATTCCCACTAGGACGTTAGGTTTCGACTACGATATTGAGATCCGAGATTGGTCTCAAAAGCTTGTCGGTTTTCACGTATTTGAAGATGGTAGACGACCGCTCGATGGTGGTATTGGCTTGAGCTTAAACCTCGTTGAGCAGTTTGATGTGAATGGTCGTTGGTTGGATTCATTGCCAGCTCGTTATCGTGAGATCACCGATGATTTTCCAGAGTATCAATACCAGATGCTTTGGCTCGCGGCGAACACTTATGAGGCGGCTCAACTGCTTGAATTAAGGCCGGTTATCTTGGCGTTAATCTGCATGAAACACAGTGTTGATAACAAGAAAGCATTGGAACTGAGTCGTTTAGGGCAAAAGAGAATCTTAGCCAAACTGGGCTTAGATGGCAGTAAAGCGACCCTAAAATCCATCGATAAGCTAGAGCTTAACTACAACGTCGGTGATGAGCTCGACCACATTGTACGAATTCTTGAACCGCTACAAAGACGTGTTCTTAAATTCAAGCACTATTCCAAAGTTGGCTACACAGCGCTTCGTTTGGACCAAGTTCATCCATTTCTAACCGGCAGTCGATTGGGCATTGCGATGGTGGAAGAGGGCAGGCTTAATGCGCCTTCAAAAATGGCGATGTTCCAAGATGCGATATTGTTAGGACTAGATTTGGAGATGGATGATCCATTACGCGCCATTACCAGCCAGAACTCATTTGCGATGTTCGAACAACTTCACGATAGATGGACAGAGCAACGTCAACTGCGTCGTTTAGAAGGTAACCGCCCAATGGATAAAGACATTCCTTACCCGGTTCCTTTGCTAGGTAACGACAATATTCATCCGCTTACTGATTACTACGACCTTGAACAAGAGGGCGTGGAACAAAAACATTGTATTGGCGTCTATCACAATCGAATCATGAGCGACCGCTATGTGGTGTTTCGAATGCTCAAGCCTCAGCGCTTAACCATTGGCCTACGTCGTGTTCCAAGCAAAGCCTTTCCGTTTGAAATTGACCAGATTTGTGGGAAACGAAATGCACCGCCATCCGAGTCTGCTCGCCAAGTGATTCATGATTGGTTAGAAGCGAGTAAGCAAAAGTATCCGAAGCAATAGCTGTGAAGTAGAAGGAATAACAGGATGTTTCAACAAGGTGATTTATGCCCGCATTGTGGTTTGATTATTGTGATGCCAACAGATTTGCAAGCCGAATGCTTAGGGTGTGGCGAAGAAATCAATCAAGACCCTGCAGACGATTACGACGAAGAAGAGTAATTTTACCTACACTGATATAAACCAAGGTTAGGATGGCCGTATTAGCCCTTCAAAGGACGGAAACATGCAGAAAGTAATCTTTAGAAATTGCGATGAAAGTTCGCCATATTGGAGTGAATTAGAGCGCTTGTTTCAAAGTGAATGGTCGGATTTTAAGTTTAAAGATATCTATAAAGACTGCGTACAACTCCCTCCAGTAATAGTAGCGCTTCGCGATAATGTGGTCATTGGTGGCTTGGCGTATTCCCATTTTCAGGAACCTCATCAAGTAAGAGATGTGGTTTGGATTAATGCTGTTTATGTTGATGCTCAATGGCGTGGCCAAGGTATTGCAAGTGAATTGATTAATCGTGGTGTAAAACAGTTTTCTTCTACAGTACAAACTCAACTGTACGTGTACACCAATGTAATGGAACTCTACCAAGGATTAGGTTGGTCAGTCGTCGATATCGACTCAGAAGCAAACCATAAAGTGATGAGTATAGAGCTTATTCGATAAGCTCAGAGCAAAGCCGACTATTAGGTTATCTACCTATCGAGTATTGAACCTATCTCTTTATCAACAACGTATAATCCTGTTAAATTTTCGTTTGAAATGATACCTATATCGCCTTTAAATCAAACAACTAGACGCTGAATAAAACGATCACTACGATTTATTGCAGCAGTTGTTGAGCACAAAGCCTATATTGACTAGAATGGCGCACTTTTTTTATTTACGTACATACAGGTAATGAACATGAGCGATACTAATTCAAAACCAGCTTTACCAGATCATCTAGCAGGTAACCCACGCAGCCCACACCACGTGGCTGAGTGTTTCGAATACCCAATCGGCATTCGTCTAAATGGTAAAGAGCGTACTGATGTTGAAGAATACTGCATCAGCGAAGGTTGGGTTAAGATCCCTTCTCCAAAAGCGCTAGACCGCCGTGGTCAGCCAATGCTTATTACTCTAAAAGGCTCTGTAGAAGCTTTTTACATCGAAGAATAATCGCTTTGTGTGACGAGCTAATACTTCGTGTAGTTAGCAAATGTTTTGCCTAATTAGCAAACATAAAGTCACTAAGAGTTGTTACTTGAAAGGGTCTAGAGAAATCTAGGCCCTTTTTGTTTGCTAAATCTATTAGGCTTATTACCTTTACCAGGCGATACCAGCACTAATTGAGAATTCCAAGTCTTCACCTTCTGCTTTATCGAATCCTGCTGTCACTACAAAGCCACTGTCCATAATATAGGTGGCATCTAAGCCTCCGACTTGTTTGGTTGAGCTGTCAGAGAACTCGCGGCTATCCAAAGTTACGTCTGTATGTGTTCGCTTAATCCCGTAACCGGGAGTGATGTACAAGTTTTCGGTGATTCCAATAGGGGCGTGAAACTGATATTCGTTGTCACGTTGTTTGTATTCGTACGATTCTTCGTCTTCGTTATAAGCCGAACGAGTAAACTCAATACCATAACCTATGCTACCCGGGCCGCGATATTTTATGTAAGAAGCAGACCAATCTCTCCATCCACGCTCAGCCGAGAGACCAAATGTAATCGCAGTTTCCTCTTGGTTTTGTTCATAGGCTTGTGCGTTAGACATAGTGAATAGCAAGACAGCAGCTAATGTCAGAAGGGGAAGCTTTTTGATGGTCATTGGATCTCTCGCTTATGTATACAAAATATCGGCGAATTCAAAGTATTGAACGCCAGTAGATTAGTAACCTAGTCCGGATCTTCCTTGAGCTTTTTGTTAGTGTCTTCTTCGTAGATGTTTTGAACGGCATCCCTTAGATTTGAGGATGCCTATTTGATATGGGAATGGGGGTAATAGTTATTTTAAAGTACGCAGCTTATTGACCTGCATCTTTGCACGAACTTTGGTAACTTCTGCCTGAGAAGGCAAGTTGTCTTTAACCTTATTTTTAATATCCGCAACTGGGATAAAATTCCACTGACCATCGTGATACTTAACCACAAATGTTTCACGGTTCATCTCTTCACGGAACACCCAAACACCATCGTCGAGACGCTTAAAGTCACCAACTACATTGCCGTTAGTGTCTTTTACTGTCCAAAAGGTATGTTCAGTATCAAGATAAGACTTCTGCTCACCTGAGATCATCTTGTCACCAGAGCTAACCGTGACATAGTTGTCACGAATGATGACTTCACCAACACGCTTATCATCCACGTAGATGCTGTAGAGAGTGTGCTCGTCGCTAACCTGCTCTCGAACGGCTGAGACATGGGCATCGCTGTCATCTCGGTTAAAGAAAGGAATGTCTCCCAATTCAGGGATATGAACAAAACCTAAATCAGCTTCATCAATTCTTTCGGCAATACTTTTTGGGTTGCCGTACGTTGGGTCTGCGTTGTCATAACCATTATCACCGTCAAAAGATGGCTCCCCGTTACCAAAACCTGGGTCAATGTTTTCGAAACCATAATCACCATCAAATTGAGGTTGTGCTGGTTCAGAACCACCGCTAGATGAACAACCTGCTAAAACTGCAGTAAGAACGAGTGCGATAAGTGATTTGTTCATGATATTTCCTATCGTTTATTGAATTCGTAAGATGCTCACTGACTAACTTCACTACTAGGTGACGGGTACACGCCTTGTGTATAGACATTGCTGCATCGCTTGAGATGTACAATAAACAACCTTGGTAATTCGATAAATAAACGAAAAGAAATACAATACATCACGATCTGCTATGTGTTATTTGTGCTATGCATTGCGCAAGCTTATATTCTGACTCATTCACTATGCATGCTCTGTGTGTGCCAATCTATTGATCTGATAACTACCACACTGAAGTTCCGAACATTCTGTTAAGTGAAATTGATAATAAATTGCTCACTCGAAAGTATGATTTATATACAAATGCCTTCCTCGAATAAGAAACCAACAAACAAAAATATGAAGCGTAGTCTAATTAAATGAAACTAAAGTGCTGTATTTAAGGTTATTTATTGTTAATGGCTATCTCTATCACAGAAAATAATCCTGAAGCACATACAATTCCCAGGCTTTCGAATGAGCGCTACATTTTTTTCGTTCGAGCATTTTATTTCTATCGCCCAATACACATGAGGTTCCTATGTTTGGAATATTCAAACCTATGGCGCATATTGATCGCTTATCTACCGATAAGATCGATAGCACCTACACACGATTACGATGGCAGCTTTTTCTCGGCATCTTTGTTGGCTATGCCGGTTACTACCTAGTCCGCAAAAACTTCAGTTTGGCGATGCCATACCTGATTGAGCAAGGGTACAGTCGAGGAGAGCTAGGGATTGCTTTAGCCGCAGTATCCATCGCTTACGGTTTATCTAAGTTTTTAATGGGCAGTGTTTCTGATCGCTCTAATCCTCGTTATTTTCTCAGTGGCGGCTTGTTAATGTCGGCATTGGTCATGTTCTGCTTCGGCTTCATGCCATGGGCGACAGGCAGCATCACTGCGATGTTTATCCTGCTGTTCTTGAATGGTTGGTTTCAGGGCATGGGCTGGCCAGCTTGTGGGCGAACCATGGTTCACTGGTGGTCACGCAAAGAGCGTGGCGAGATCGTATCGGTATGGAACGTTGCTCACAACGTGGGCGGCGGCTTGATTGGCCCGATGTTCTTATTGGGACTGTGGGCTTTTAACGATGATTGGCGAACCGCTTTTTATGTTCCTGCATTTTTTGCCACTCTCGTTGCTATCTTCGTTTGGTTTACGGTAAGAGACACGCCTCAATCTTGTGGACTACCACCGATTGAAGAACACAAAGACGATTACCCTGACGACTACGATACGTCTCACGAGAAAGAAATGACGGCGAAAGAGATCTTCTTTAAGTACGTTTTCTCTAACAAGTTACTGTGGTCAATCGCGATTGCTAACGCGTTTGTATACCTTATCCGCTATGGCGTACTCGATTGGGCTCCAGTTTACTTAAAAGAAGCAAAAGACTTCTCGGTAGATAAATCCTCTTGGGCTTACTTCCTGTACGAGTGGGCAGGTATTCCTGGAACGTTATTGTGTGGTTGGATTTCAGATAAGTTATTCAAAGGCCGACGCGCACCTGCAGGTATCTTGTTCATGGTTCTAGTAACAGTTGCTGTGTTGGTATATTGGTTGAACCCAGCGGGTAACCCAACGGTTGATATGTTGGCACTGATTGCGATTGGCTTCCTTATTTATGGTCCGGTAATGCTAATAGGCTTGTATGCACTTGAACTTGCACCAAAGAAAGCGGCAGGTACAGCGGCTGGCTTAACGGGTCTATTTGGTTACCTAGGTGGCGCGGTTGCTGCGAACGCAATACTCGGCTTTATGGTTGACCATTACGGTTGGGATGGCGGCTTCATTATCTTGGTCGGTGCTTGTGTTGCTTCAATAATTTGTCTGCTTTACGCCTTCCTCGGTGAGCGTGCGCACCATAAACAAAAAGATCTCGAACGAGAGAAAGAAGCGCTAACTCAGTAGTTTATTAGCTGAACCACACCATACTAATAACAACAGAGGCAGGTATATCCTGCTTCTGTTTTATCAAGGGAAACAATAATGAAAACAACGTCACGGTCTCTGACTTTATTAGCACTTAGCTTATCTGCAAATGCGTTCGCCGATCCTTTAGTGATTGCACATCGCGGTGCTTCTGGTTATCTACCCGAGCATACATTACCGGCTAAAGCACTCGCTTACGCAATGAAACCTGACTATATCGAACAAGATGTAGTGATGACCAAAGATGACCAATTGGTGGTTTTGCATGATCACTATTTAGATCGCGTCACTGATGTTGCTGACCGCTTTCCAGACCGTGCACGAGCAGATGGCCGCTATTACGCGATTGATTTTACGCTTGCCGAGATCAAATCATTAAAAGTGACTGAAGGCTTTAACCTAGATGACCAAGGTAATCGAGTGGCTGGGTTCCCAGCACGCTTCCCTATGTGGCAGTCTGATTTTCGTGTCGCTACCTTTGCTGAAGAGATCGAGCTGATCCAAGGCTTAAATAAGACCTTAGGTTATGACGTGGGCATCTATCCTGAAATTAAGGCACCTTGGTTCCATCGTCACGAAGGCAAAGACATCTCTAAAGCTGTGCTCGCGACTTTGCAACAATATGGGTATTTATCGAAAGACGACAAAGTGTATTTGCAGTGTTTCGACGCCAATGAATTGCAACGCATTAATGATGAGTTAATGCCAGCTATGGAAATGGATCTTAAGCTCGTTCAGTTGATGGCTTACACAGATTGGAATGAAACCATGACGTACCAAGGTGACAAAGCAACGCCGTATAGTTATGACTGGATGTTTGAGAGGGGCGGAATGGCAAAAGTCGCTAGCTATGCTGATGGCATTGGCCCATGGAAACCTATGCTGGTGGACGATGCATCGACCAAAGATAACATCATTATTAAACCGTTAATGAAGTCAGCAAAAGACGCTGGTTTAGACGTTCACCCGTACACGTTCCGTGCTGATCCAGGAAGAATCCCAGCTTATGCCGATAATTTTGATGGCATGTTGGATGTTTTTTACAATCAAGTAAAAGTCGATGGTGTGTTTACCGACTTCCCGGACAAAGCGGTCGACTTCTTAAAACGTTAATTTCCTGCTCAGTTACGAGGTTCTAGTAACGAGGTACGAAGAGCGAAAAGCACAGCCTAAAGGCGCTTTTAGCTCTTTTTTACTTTTTGGCTCTTCTTGTACTGGCCTCGAAATCCTACCCATATTCTTCTTTCTCAGCCCACATTTTGATATTCACTCGGTTTACAGCAATAACCTGACTTGATAGGTTACTCCCAATGCAGCCAGATGCTTAATCTATAAGTATTTATCGGCTCAACCTAATATTGAACTTGGAAAGATCATGGAAGAAAGAAGCCAAGCTTATCTTGATAGCTACCTCAACACATTGCCAGCAGACGTTGCCTCGCAATACACCTCCTTTAGTACTGATTATTACTGCGCCGACGAGTACAACGCCAACCTATGCGCGCAGTTGATTTTAAAAGGTGAAAAACAGGCGTCCTGCGGCCTTGAACACTGGTATACCCATGAAGGCGAGACGAGACCCATAGTTGGTCACTTACAAGTCGTCACCGATTGGGATGGTGAGCCTGTCTGTATTGTTGAGATCACGTCGGTGTCGTCGTGCAAATACAACGAAGTGAATGCGGAGTTTGCTGCTGCAGAAGGCGAGGGTGACAAAACACTAGAATGGTGGAGAAAAGCTCACTGGAACTTCTTCTCTCGTGAATGTGAAGAACTCAAGATCTCACCAAGTGAAGACATGTTACTTATGTTGGAGCGTTTCAAAGTGGTTTATCAACAGTGAACTCCCCAGTGAGTGCCATGTTGAATCTCGAGGCATGGCACTTTAGTCTTCATTTGAACAATACAAGATAACTAACAATCACAAGGAGAGTGATGTGAAAATAGCGATATTGGATGACTACCAGAACGTTGTTAAAGACCTCGATTGTTACCGAAAACTCGAACAACACGATGTCTCGGTATTTACCGAGACTTACTCGAAGCAAGATCTCGTCGCTAAGTTGGTCTCGTTTGAAGCCATTGTGCTCATTCGTGAAAGAACCGAGATCACCGAATCTCTGTTATCACAACTCCCTAACCTCAAACTGATTAGCCAGACGGGCAAAGTGAGTAACCATATCGACTCGCAAATGTGCGAACGATTTGGTGTTACCGTTTTAGAAGGTCTAGGCTCGCCTGTTGCGCCTTCCGAGCTATGCTGGGCGCTGATTATGGCTGCATCGCGCCACATTCCTACTTACGCGTCAAACCTTAAGCAAAACCAGTGGCAAGATTCTGGCTCGTTAGGGTTAGGTCGAACTTTGAAGGGCTTGAAGCTTGGTATTTGGGGCTACGGCAAGATCGGCAAATGCATTGCACAATATGCCCAAGCATTTGGGATGTCTGTCGTAGTGTGGGGCAGCCAAGCTTCACGCGATCAAGCACAAGCAGATGGCTTCGAAGCAGCAGCAACCAAACAAGACTTCTTCCGAGAAGTTGATGTGTTTTCTTTGCATTTGCGTTTGAATGATGCGACCAGAGGATGTGTTAAGGCACACGACCTAAGCTTGATGAAGCCGGACTCACTGTTTGTGAACATCAGCCGTGCCGAGTTAGTCGAACCGATGGCCCTGTATCATGAACTACGCGAGATACCGACCAAAACAGCCGCTATTGATGTGTTCGATTGTGAGCCAGTAACAACAGACTCCGAACCGCTATTGTCCTTACCAAACGTCACTGCAACTCCACATTTGGGCTATGTTGAACAAAATAGCTACGAACTCTACTTCGATATTGCCTTCGACAACATTCTGTCCTATCAAAGGGATGGCATATAGCGATAGAATCTGCCCAAAGCAATAAAAAGGTAGAGAAGTATGAGCTTAACAATCAGAGAAGTCGCGGTAGAAGATGCACAAGGCATTATTGATGTATTAAATCCAATCATTATCGAAGCGCGTTATACAATCTTGGACCAAACTTTTACTGTTAATGAAGAAAAGACATTCATTGAGTCGTTCCCAAAACGTGGTGTATTTAGCGTTGCAGTCAACGAAACGACCAACCAGTTACTTGGTTTTCAGAATGTAGAACCATTTGCTACTTACACTAAGGCCTTTGACCACGTTGGTATTATTGGCACTTATGTTGATGCAAATAGCCGTGGGCAGGGCGTTGCAAAACAGTTATTTGATTACACATTTAAAGCAGCCAAAGCCAAAGGTTATGAAAAGCTGTTTGCCTATGTAAGAGCAGATAACGAACGCGCTTTAGCGGTCTATATTAAGCAAGGCTTTGAAATCGTCGGAACGGCTAAAAAACACGGTAAGATTGGCGATCAGTACTTTGACGAGATCCTTATCGAGAAGTTTCTATAGGCTCGCTTGAACATTAGATAATTCATCGTATGCAGGAGGCAAGATGACAAAGCTAATCGAATTAACAGAAATAGTCTTATTCGACTGGGGCAATACGCTGATGGTCGATTTCCCAGACGCACAAGGGAAGATGTGTGACTGGGAAACGGTACAAGAAGTGAGTGGTGCTCGTGCATTACTGGCTGAACTCTCCAAAAATCATCAAGTCTACGTTGCCACCAATGCTGGTGATTCCAGTAAAGACGACATCATTCGTGCCTTTGAGCGCGTTGGCCTGTCTCAATCTATCTTGGGTTACTTTTGTAAGGCGAGCATTGGCTTTTCTAAGTTCGAGTCGGGGTTCTATCCTGCCATTATTTCTAAGCTCGGTGTTGTACCACAAGACATCACCATGGTTGGCGACACTCTAGAGAAAGACATTTACCCAGCACTTGAAGCGGGTTTGAAAGCGGTGTGGTTGAACACGGAAGGAGTTGAGCTTAAGTCAGAGCATCCGCGTATCGTGCAAGTTCAATCCCTAAGCGAACTGTTGGAGAAGTGAGATTAATTCTCTGATATTAAGTTCAGATAAAGCGCTTGTCTGTTTTGACGCCAATCTCTCATCTCTTTGCTGTCTAATCCTCTAAGCTAAGTCTAGTTTCCACTATGAGGGCTAGGTTATGAGTTTCGAACGTCACGGAATATCGGTTGGAATTGAACGTGTTAGCGGTGAAACCATCGTTGTGTTTAAAGCGAAAGGCAAACTCACACACGATGACTATCAAGCAATGATGCCAATTCTAAATACCACGCTAGAAGAACTCGATTCATCTAAACTCAAGATGCTGGTCGATATCTCTAACTTAAAGGGTTGGGAGTTACGTGCTGCTTGGGATGATTTCAAACTGGGATTAGAGCTCAATTCGAAGATAGACAAAATCGCGATTTATGGTGATAAAAGCTGGCAAGAATTCGCTTCAAAAGTAGGGAGCTGGTTTGTGTCTGGTGAGATTAAGTCATTCGAAGACCATGATTCTGCGCTTAAGTGGCTAGTTGATTGATTCTATCTACGAACAACTAGAAAGCAATCCGTAAACAACGCTAATGACAGTTGACGAGCATTGTCTCGAACGCTGTCATTTTTCGGTTTGGCAATGATATTTCCTATTCGATTCAATAGAGTATATTCATTGCAGCGTGTAACATACCTTGGCTTTGTTTGGTCGCGACTAATGGTGTGGCTAGATTCAGTAATAACGAGAACTAAAACAGACATAAGGTCTAACGACATGCATAAGGTAATTGATAAGCTGGCTTGGATATTCATCAAAGACGGCAAGCTGTTGATGGTGAGATCAAAAGGCAAAGAACTGTTCTACCTACCGGGTGGTAAGCGTGAAGCTGGCGAAAGTGACGAGCAAGCACTGGTTCGCGAAATAAAAGAAGAGATCTCCGTAGATTTAGTGCCTGATTCAATCAAATACGTTGAAACGTTTACAGGCCAAGCTGATGGAAAAGCGGAAGGCGTATCGGTGCAATTGACTTGCTATCTTGCTGATTATACTGGCGAACTGTCTCCAGATGCTGAAATCGAAGAACTTAAGTTTGTTGATGGCAACGACAGAGCGGTATGCTCATTGGCGGCACTGGTTGCGCTTGATTGGTTAGAAGCGAACCAGTATTTGGCTTAAGGTTTTAGCGGCTATTAGCTAATGCTGAAGATTGATTTTCAAAAGATCATCGCTTACGAATAGCTTGAAGGGCGGCTGTCTTTCATCAATAGGTCGAGTTTCCTTTGAGCTTTCTGCGTGTCTTGTAAATCCACCACCTCAATCATTTCACACTCATCTCGTACCATCTCATTAATCAGGCTTGGGTAGTGTCTGCAATCTTCTGGTCGGTCTAAGTAAATACTGCATGTGTACTTGGCTTGATCCTTGGTGTTTTTCGTCGGAACTAGCTCCAGAAAAGGGCAGCGAGTTAAACGTTCACCAGATTCAGGGTCGAACCAGATCTCGTTCCCTCGAACATATTCAAAGATGTCTGGATTGAACAACTCCCACAAATCAATCTCTTCTTGCGTTGCGGCAAGGTCACCATCTCCGTATTTGATACAGCATTTCCCGCATTGATTACAATTTTTCATTAGTGACTTCATTGGTTGGTGAGTTTTTATCATTTTACCACTGATAGGCGTGGCACGTTGACTTTGTTGTTCATGGTTAAACTGTTTCGGAAAGGGAGCCTAAAATAGAAGTACTTAATATTACTTTAACTACCTAACACCACTCCAAACAAGGCTGTAAACAGTGATACAATTTGCGCCTAGCAAGTTATTAAAACAAGGCATAAAAATGAGAACCGTATACACCACCGAAGGCGACATCAACGCAAAGAAACAGAAAGACGCTTACCCAAAATTGGCGCTATGTGATAACTGCGTTAGAGACTATGTGGTGATTGCTCAAGGCGAACGTACTTATAAGCCATGCGCAAAATGTGGTGCCGACGATTAATGCGCCTTGATAAATACCTATGTAAAAGCACTGACCTAACTAAGCCTGAAGCGATTGAACGCATCCATAATGGCGAGGTGAACGTAAACAGCGAGACGGTCACCGATGAATCAGCTCAGGTTCATGAAAGCAACACCATCTTGTTGAATGGCACGCCGCTTAAGTTGCGTGAATTTCGATACCTCCTAATGCACAAGCCTGCGGGTACTATTTGCTCCAATATCGATGAAGTTTATCCCTCGCTGTTCAACCACATTGAGATAGACAAAGCATCAGAACTGCACATAGCAGGGCGCTTAGATGCCGACACCACAGGCTTAGTCTTGATTACCGATGATGGGCGATGGTCATTCAACATCACTCTGCCAACCAAGTCATGTAAGAAGGTGTACCGCGTGACATTGTCACGAGATATCAAAGATGATGTCGCAGACAAGTTCAAAGCGGGTATTCAATTGCAGGGCGAACAAAAGCCGACGCGTCCGGCAGAGCTTGAAGTGATTACCAGTAAAGAAGTGCTGTTGACCATAACTGAAGGCAAGTTTCATCAAGTGAAACGAATGTTTGCTGCGGTAGGGAATCGAGTTGTTGGACTACACCGTGAGCAGATTGGTGATGTTCGTTTAGATGTTGAAGCAGGTCAGTGGCGTTATCTAACTAAAGCCGAAGTCGACTCATTTCAGCAGGACTCTGAATAAACGCTGTAACCACTTAAAGCGTTAAGCGTGTCAGGATCAGAATATCAACACTATAAGGATGTAGGATGGAAAACCTCAAAGTCTCAGAAATTAAGTCTTTCGTACCCGCGAAAGACTTCGATTTATCCAAGCGTTTTTACCAGTCAATCGGCTTCGAAGTGATGTCTGAATTTCACGATATCGCCTATCTACGACACGGCAGTTGCGCCTTCCTTTTGCAAAACTTTTATGAACCTGCGCACTGTCACAATTACATGATGCACTTGCTGGTTGAAGACGTAAAAAGTTGGTATCAACACATCCAAAACTCTAATGTAGTGTCGGAATTTGAAGTTACGGTTTCCGAGGTTGTTGAGCAACCTTGGGGAATGCTTGAATTTTGTATCACTGACCCAAGTGGTGTGCTGTGGCGTGTGGCTGAAAACATCAGGCCGCGTTAATTCATCCAACTTGCATTGATAGTATGTCTAGGTTCACGGTGCTTTTCTGTCCTATTTGCTAGAGTGACAATTCAATGAGCATGGAGGTTTTATAATGGGAACTGTAATCGGTTTGGTGATTTTAGTTGCTATAGATTGGTATCTTGTTCGTAAAACAGGGCTTCATATTCATAACTGGATCTCTAAAAAGTATGCCGTGTATTTGTCGGAGAAGGGAAACAAAAAATAGCCTTTGTTATTAAGTCATCGGTATAAAAAGCGTTATCTGCTATTCATTTTACACACATTGCAAAGATTGGAGGATTTATGAAAGGTAAAGGAAAGTGCCTATGTGGCTCGGTTAAGTTGGAAGTAGAGTACGCCAGTAATGAATTGGGGGCTTGTCATTGTAGTATGTGTAGAAATTGGTCGGGCGGTCCGATGTTAGCCATTGATTGCGCTGATTCAGTTAAAATATCAGGTGAATCAAATGTAGTGAGATATAAGTCATCCGATTGGGCAGAAAGAGGTTTCTGCAGTAAATGTGGTACTCATTTGTTTTACTTTTTAGTGCCAAATAATCAGTATCACCTTCCTGTCGGATTATTGATGTCTGGGGATGACTACAAGCTAACTCATCAGATATTTATTGATGAAAAGCCCGAATACTACGAATTTAAAAATGAAACACAAAATATGACTGGTGCAGAAGTATTTGCCCACTTTGAAAGTGGAGAGTAGCACTTAGTTTTTGTTGGCTTAAGACTAATTCCCAACACTCGGTATTTTCAGTTGCGTCGAGTTTTGTGTTTGCAGTGTAATGGTTTCGGTTAGGTGTTGCTCACGCTTAACGTCCCAGCATCAACCCCCAATTTGAAGTGACTCGAAACTCGATTGTGTGAACTGCTAATAGTTGAATGGTTACTCTAAAGTACACTGAGTTTTCTAACGGCTCTTAGGGGGGCAGAAATGACAGATATGGCAATATCAAGCTACCTTGGCTGGTTGTTACTTCTTATAGGTTGTTATCCTTTCTGCCTTGTTGGTGTCAGTATGTTTTTCTATGATGCAGAGCGTAAACAAGCATTAAGGTGGTTGAACGGAGTTAGTTTTCTATTAGCTGCATTCCTTCTTTACATGCATATGCAGACAGAAGTCATCTATGGTCGGGAACTGCTCGAAGCCTGGTATCGTGATAACCCAGAAGATAAGCCTCAATAAAAAAGCACATAACAAGTGTTTATTATCCATTTCGGTATATAAAAATGATGCTAAACGATTGGCATTTCCAGCTAGAATCAACTTTAGTGTTTTCGGCACAATGAGTGAGGTGATCGCGATGTCAGCTACTTCAATCGGCGATAACTCGTCTATCCAATTATGCCTATCCGAGTGAACCATGTTCTCTTACAAAGTGTCTGACATTTTAGATATTCAAATGTCGAGGCTCCGATGAATTTTCTCCGTAAGTATAAAATCAGTTTCCTTTTCTGCGTTAGTGGTCTTTTGTGTTTCATTGCTTATAACACCATAGGTTCATACGTAGATGAAAATGGTGTGTTGGTTGAGCCATTCGGGCTTATTCCTCTATTTTGGCTTTTTGAGCTACTGGCGTTGGTTGCTTTGGTTGTGACCTTCGTTAGACATAAAAAGTGCCAGTAATCCAGTTAAGCTACGAGTACACGAAGGTGTTTTGTGATCACTAACAACTTAAGCGTGATTCGGTACGCGTGGCACCTTTGGCATGCGGCGGCATTGGTGTTTCCACTCGTTTTAACTTCAGTGGGTTAGGTGTTAAATTTGAGATCATTGGTAGCGTTGTAATCAGCTCAAGCGGGCGTTATGTTACTAATTGAATTCAACGTTTATAAAGGATGAACATGGTAGTACTTAGAGGAATGCGCCAAGACGAATATCCAGCATATTGTCAGTATTTTATTGACGATTACAGTCAGGAAATAGCTAGAAACTATGGGCATTCTTTAGACGTTGCAGTCGAATTGGCAAAGAAGGACTTGCATCGCAGCTTCCCTAATGGACTAGAGAGCAATGAGCATTCGCTATTATGCATTGATGCTGAAGTCGATGGTGAACGTAAGCTTGTGGGTTACCTTTGGCACTCAGTCAATATTGGGGATAAATCTACGTTTATCTATGACTTCTTCATCTCGAATGAACATCGAGGCCTAGGTTATGGTACTCAATCAATTTCTGCGTTAGAGACCCAACTACTTGTTATTGGTATCAATCAAATAAAACTGAGGGTCGCATATCATAATGAGCGGGCGCTTAAGTTGTACAAAGAAGTTGGCTTTGAGGTTACCGGTTTCAATATGTCTAAGAAACTAAGCGGGTAGCCTCAACAGATAAAGCAACATACATAGACCGGCAGGTTTCATTCAAACATGGAGCGAAAATATGAAGTCAGATTTTTCAAAACTTGCGACAACCGATTACGGAAACATACTGAGTAACGACCACTTTATTAACTTTAGCATTGGTCCTCTTTGGCAGGGAATGCCGCCAATTTTTGGAGAAGCGTTTACTGCCCAGTTAACGTCTGGTGATAATTTAATGCTTCATTCAGCCATATACGAAGCACCAGAAGGTTCCATCATTGTAGTGGATGGAGTTGATAGCGAATATGCAGTAGCCGGCGGTAATGTATGCGCAGTCGCTAAGAGTCGAGGTATCAAAGGTTTTATTATTGATGGTGTCATTCGAGATTTGACTGAAATTTCAGATATGAAGTTTCCAGTTTTTGCGAAAGGTGTTCATCCAGTACCGGGAAAGAAAGAGATCTATTCTGAATTGGGCGCTCCGATCACTTGCGGGGGAGCAAAGGTGTCTACGGGAGATATCATTGTTGCTGATGCAGAGGGTATTGTCGTTATTCCTAAATCAAGAAAAGACGAAGTGTTTCTAATGGCTTCAAAGAAAGCAAGTGACGAAGCTTCATTAACACTCGCTGAGTGGGAAACGAGTCATAGGGCTAAAATAGCCCAAGCAATAACGTCTGCGAAACAAAAAACTTAATTGGTGCAGCAAGCTGATTTGTAACACGTGGCATTTGTCATCAATTAACAGGCGTTAGGCGACAACGAATAAATTCATCCATGGAGAAGAGAGTGATCGTACGGACTGCGACGAAAGAAGACTCAAGTGTCTTGTTAGAGTTTATTGAACAAAAAGCTGACTTTGACCGGAGTATGAAAGGGTTTAGTGGTGAAATCTCGACAACTATAGAGAAAATCGAACGCACATTATTCGGTGATTACGCATTTGCCCATGCATTAATATTGGAACGGAATTGTGAGCCTTTTGGCTTCGCACTGTATCACTATCGATATTCATCCTTCAGTGGAGAGCCATCAATCTGGCTTGACGACCTATTGGTAACAGGAAATCAAAGATCAAAAGGGTATGGCCATGAACTTATGTTGGCTTTAAAGTCACAAGCGGAGTCATCATATGCCTCTCACATCTCATGGACGGCAAGTCCACATAATAAGAAAGCGCATGATTTCTACAAAAGGTTGGGTGCAGAGGTTGAGCGAATGGATGATCAAAGACCTTATTTCCGTTGGGCAATGTGCGATTCGTAAATGAATCAAAAGGGAACTATGAAAATAACGACGCTGGTTGACAACTCTCGACTGGATAACAGGAAAGATTTAGCCGTTGAGCGCGGACTATCACTGCATATTGAAACTGAATCGCTAAAGATCTTGTTCGATATGGGAAGTGGCGATACGTTTTGTCAAAACGTACCATTACTGGGTATTGATATTAAAGATGTAGACCTCGCTGTCATATCACACAGGCATCATGATCATTGTAATGGCACCGCTGATTTTGTTGCTCATAACTCTAAAGCCAAAGTGTTTCTGAAAAATTGCGAACAGAAAAGCTATCATTTCCGGGCTTTCGGTTTCAAAAGTGATGTCGGGATCAATCCGGACTTACTAGAAAACAGCAACGAGCGGTTAGTCTTCGTTAATCGTACTACTGAGATCGCCCCAAATGTCTTTGCTATCACAGATATTAGCGTGAAACACGAACAACCTAAGGGTAATAAATACCTTTATACACAGTCGGAAAATCGACGGGAGCGCGACTCATTTGATCATGAATTACTGTTAGTGATTAAAGAGCCAGATGGTTTAGTTATATTCACGGGATGTGCGCATAGTGGCGTTCTTAATATGGTTGATACAGCGGTTACTCTGTTCCCAGGAGATAGAATAAAAGCGGTTGTCGGGGGCTTCCATCTAGTGGGCTTACCATTGTTCAATAGTATTGGTGGCACAAAGCAAGACATTAGAGAGCTTGGATTGACGCTGTCTCAATACCCCATTGATAAACTGTATACAGGGCACTGCACAGGCAAGAAAGCTTATGGCCTGTTGAAAGAAGTATTAGGCGAGCGTTTGGAAGCAATGCCGATAGGTCGGCGTATTCATGTGTAGCGTTGGTCAAACCTTAGCTGTACGTTTGTCACTTGGTAAGAATTAAGGAGTTTTAAGTGAGTCAGGAAGTAAGAGTAGGTGTCGCTGCGGTTATTCTACGTGAACGGCGAGTGTTACTTGGAGAACGAATTGGTTCTCACGGCGCTTATACGTGGGCTACGCCGGGCGGACACCTTGAATGGGGTGAGAGCATTGAAGAGTGTGCCAAACGCGAAACACTCGAAGAGACTGGCTTGGTTGTTAATGCATTTGAGAAGCTCTCTTTTACCAATGATATTTTCGAGAAAGAGAACAAGCATTATATAACGCTGTTTGTTGTTGCTTCTGATGCTAGCGGCGAACCACAGGTGACCGAGCCTGACAAATGTAAGCAATGGAAATGGTTTAAGCTAGATGAGTTACCTGAGCCATTGTTTCTTCCTCTGACGAATCTGTTGAGCGATCCGGTCATCCTTGGGAAGCTAGCTTAGTAAAACAGATTCTCCTCATATCTTTAATTGAATGACTAAAGGATCAATGATGACATTACGAGTAGTTCCTGAGCTTTATTGTTTCGATATTAATGTGAGCCAATCCTTCTTTGTCGATGTGTTGGGATTTGAAGTGAAATACGAGCGCCCAGATGAAGAGTTTGTTTATCTAACGCTTGATGGTGTTGATGTGATGCTTGAAGGGATGGCGGGCAAAAGTCGAAAATGGCTTTCAGGTGACCTGGAATTTCCTTTAGGGCGTGGCGTTAACTTTCAATGGGATGTTATCGATATCGAACCACTTTATCAGAGAGTTAACGAAAGCGCCGCTGATTCTATTTACTTAGCGTTAGAGTCGAAGTCTTATCAATGTGGGGGTTCGATCGCGATTCAGAAGCAGTTCATCGTTCAAACTCCAGATGGTTATCTCTTTAGGTTCTGCCAAGATATTCGTTAACACATAAGTATTATTAGCTACTCATTTATTACGAGAAACACGGCTAACTAAGTACCCGTATAAACAAGGAGAGTAGAGTGGTCAACATTCGGGAAATGGACATTTCAGACTACGACTCAGTGATCGCGTTGTGGTGCCAGACAGAAGGCATGAGTATTCGCGATGCCGATTCGAAAGAAAGCATTGCGAGCTATTTAGATCGTAACCCTGGTCTGAGTTTTGTGGCTGAAAATAACAACGAGATCATTGGCGCTGTGTTAGTCGGAACGGATGGACGTCGTGGGTATTTACAACACTTAGCTGTCTTGGCCAACTTCAGAGGGCACAAGTTAGGTTGTAAGCTTGTCGCAGAGGCGGTCAACGCCCTTGCAGGGTTAGGCATCCCGAAGACCCACTTGTTTGTCTATAACGACAACATCAATGCTCAACAGTTTTACGAAAAATTGGGCTGGTTTCCTCGAGATGAAGTTCGAATGTACTCGTTTAATAGCTCGGATAATAGTAACGTTTAGCCTTAAAGGTTAGTGTTGGCTGAGCGTTAATTTGTAACAGGTTCGCGCGCATCTTCCCAATATCAAAACAATCCTTGGAGTATTTAGAAATGTTGTTTTTTAGTCTGTCTAAACCATTGATTCAAGGCTCCGAGTTATGTTCTGAGCTGCTCAATTTCTTAACCGAGCATAAGAGTGATTTCGAAGAAAAGTTAATCCCTGATCTGTCATACATCGATGATATGGCACATGTGGTGAACGGTATCAAAATCAAAGACGTTCTACACATCAATGCGAATCAATACCGCCTTCAATATTCGTTTGATTGGGAGCTGTTTCTAGGTTGTTCAGATAGGAACGAAACTGGTGTCGAGAATGGAAGCGTTCTATTCACACTTGAGGATGATAACGTTCTTAATATCAACTTCCCAAACTACGGTTCTCGAGACACTAGCGATGAGCTCTAGTCGGTTTTTCGTGCGTGTTATACAGAAGGAACAACAATGATAACTATTGAAAGGCTTCAAGAATCACATGTGGCGTTAGTTCAGGCCATCCAACTCGCCGATGAACAGGTTAAGTTCGCTGGTACAGCTGCAGAGTTTTTATTAGACGGCAGTGAAACGACGCACTTGCACGTGATTAAGTCTGATAACGAAGTTGTTGGTTTCTTTAAGCTGGATATCGCTTACGCAGAGCACTACGAATTCTGCCCTGAAGGAAGTATTGGCTTAAGAGCTTTTGTGCTTGATAAAAACCAGCAAGGTAAAGGTTTAGGAACGGGCACGGTCAAAGCTTTGTTTCCATATTTAAAAGCGAATTACTCAGCGTATGAGTTGATTTACTTAACCGTGAATTGCAAAAATCCCGCAGCATTCAACTGTTATAAGAAAGGCAGCTTCGAAGATACCAATGAACAGTATTTAGGTGGCGCAGCAGGCCCGCAATTTATCATGCGCGGTCAAATCGTTTAGTCACATAAATAGGTTAATTGTCGAACGACAAACGATCTAGGGAGGGAACATGTCAATTACATCAGGAATAGCTCTATTTGTTGCGATGTTACTATCTGCAGCCATACCGGGACCCAGCGTTCTCGCAGTTCTGTCGAGGTCTCTAAGCTTTGGTTGGAAACAAGGCTTGTTAGTGGTGCTTGGCGTACTAATCGCGGATTACATTTTTATATTCTTAGCTTTGTCTGGTTTATCAGCTTTAGCTAGCGCAATGGGTGAATTTGCTACGGTAATTAAATATGTAGGCGTTACCTATTTGTTTTGGTTGGCTTACACAACATGGACGTCAGATGTTAGTGAATCATCGAGTACATCTTCGGAGCAAGGAACGAAAGCCTCAAGCGTGACTATCGGCTTATTGATGACAGTTTCAAACCCAAAGGCGATTTTGTTTTACATGGGTTTCTTTCCCGCATTCATAGACCTAAAAACATTTACCACAACAGATGTGATGATGATTTTGGTGATTTCAACTGTAGCTGTAGGTGGAGTATTGAGTCTCTATGCTTGCACTGCCTCTAAAGCTCGTTTTGTATTTCAAGGGCGCTCAGCAAAGATGCTATTGAACAGGTTATCAGGTGGTTTTTTGGCGACTTGCGGTGCTTTGCTAGCAACTAAAACATGAGTACTCTTAGGACTGTTTTAACCATAACACCAAACTAAGTGTTAACACCTAGTGTCTTTGCCTGCTTCATGGCATCATTCCACGTAGCTAAAACCCCAACAAGGTATGTTATGAAACAGAATATTGTCCACATTGCACTCGTGGTAAAAGACTACGATGAAGCGCTTGATTTTTATGTAAACAAGCTTAAGTTTGATCTCATCGAAGACACGTATTTACCAGAAGAAGATAAACGCTGGGTTGTTGTTGCTCCACCAAATTCAACCGGTGTGAGCCTGTTACTTGCTAGAGCTTCCAAGCCAGAGCAACACGATTTCATCGGTAACCAAGCTGGTGGACGCGTATTCCTATTCTTAAACACCGATGACTTCTGGCGTGATTACGAACGCATGACGTCTTTGGGCATTAACTTTGTCCGAGAGCCTAAAGAGCAAGGTTACGGTACCGTTGCTGTGTTTGAAGATCTTTACGGTAACTTGTGGGATCTGCTTCAGTTAAACCCTGAACACCCTATGGCTAACAGGTAGATAAGCTAAGGCTCATTCGTGTGTTGCTCAAGCTCAATTAAAGGAAGCTCATCGTGGAAGAAATCAAAGGCATTCTAAAATTCATGGTCGAAATTGAACAATTAAAGGATGTTCATCGACAGACAAAACCAGTTGGATTGGATCGATATGAAAACTCCGCCGAACACAGTTGGCACGTCTGTTTGAGCGCTCTTATGTTGAAAGACTATGCCAATGAACAAATCGATATTACGCGAGTGATGAAGATGTTACTGATACATGACCTTGGGGAAATCGATGCCGGAGACACCATCATTTACAACATATCCAAAGACAAAGTACTGACCTTTAATGGCGAGCGTATCTCTAAAGGCAGTCGTGCTCTATGGAAAGAACTAGAAGTGCAACTTGAAGGTGCTGCGGACAAAGGGCTATTAAAGTAAAAGTTAGCTATCTTGCCAAGTAATGGCAAACAAGTTTCACCTAACAACGTTTAAATTAAACCCGGGAATTCATAGTGTTACTTTAGAGTAGCGAGCTAATTTGCTCATAACTTTATGAAAATATATAGATTTAACTCAACATGTGGCATATTTGCCATGTGTTGAATTTGTGCTTTGAGTTAAGGCTATAGATATTATGTATGGAAGTGAGAAGACGAGAGCGTTCTGCTGTAACTGTAAGAAACTTACACTGCATAGGTACACGATGTTCAGTAGCCAAGTGCAAAAGGCACCACAAGCTGAAGATAAAGAACCGAGTTTACTCCAACGAATTTTATCGGAGTTTCTATCTTTTGGTGTTACAGGTTCGGGCGCGACAGGTGATTACAAATGTACCCAATGTGGAACATATTTGAATACACCAGACAACCTCGACTGAGTTTGTGAGTTTGGCTTAGGCAAATAAAAACGGGAAGACCTCAATGATCTTCCCGTTAGATATTACTTAACTCATCGTGCTATTGGCAGTTTTGAGTGAGAAGCCTTATGCGCAACACTTCTTGTATTTCTTACCGCTGCCGCAAGAACATGGGTCGTTACGGTTAGGGGTCTTTTCAAATGTCATCGTTTTTGGCTTGTTCAGTAGAGTATCAAGCTCGATGGTGTTCTCTTCTTTGTCTGCGTCGACTGTAACAGTAACGAAGATAGTATTTTCAGCGGCTAGTGCTTCAACTTCTGCTTTGCGCGCTTCAGTTTGAACCATTACAGCGATTGGAGATTCTTCAGTACCCGCTTTTACATCGCGGTTTACGTTGTAGCCAGCAAGAACGTGGTTCTGTCTTGTTTCGATACGGCCTTTGAAAAATAGTTTCGACATTGGGTACTCATTAAAAATGTTGAATGGCGCTATTTTTAATGGCGATAGCGCAATGGAGCGGGGATTATACGCATATATTGCAATTGATAAAGCAGTGATGTGAGCAAACGCTGTTTGGTTTTTGTTTGCTAGTAACGGTTTGCTCTCTAGCATTGTTCGGATTGGACTAATTTTCAAATTCAAGACAATAAGGTTTCCCTCAACAGGGCTTCAAGTGATAAATTGAAATCGTCAATTTAAACAACGAGATACACCATGAAGCTAGATGCCATCCTGTGGGATTACGATGGAACCTTAGTCAATTCAGTTCCAAAAAACATCGCAATAACCAAAGACATTATCTCTGTGGTCGCGCCACACTTATCAGGTGATAATTTACCCAAATATTTGTTGAGTGAAGCACTCTATCACGAAGCCAACCACGGTGCTAAAAACTGGCAAGCCTTGTATGTCGACTATTATGGGATGTCTCATGATGAAATGTTGATCGCTGGTGGTATGTGGGCAGAGCATCAAGAGCAAAATCAAACTCCCGTAGCCTTGTTTGAGGGAATGGAAACCGTGATCAGTCAGTTCGCGCACCTTCCTCATGGGGTTTGCTCGCAAAACTCTCAATTGAATATTCGAACTGTACTCGATAGCTACGGTATCGGTGGGGTGTTTAAGTCAGTTGTTGGCTATGACGATGTATCGAATGGTAATCAAAAACCGCATCCGTTTGGCGGCATGAAGTGTGTTGAGAACATATTTGGTGAAGCTCACTCTAAAGAACTGTGTTTGATGTATATCGGTGACCATGAAGCGGATACACAGTTTGCTCGCAATATTGAAGTAGCACTGGGTAAGAACGCAAAAGTGATCGCGGTAGCTGCGGGTTATAGCCGTTCTGAACCTGAAAATTGGCAAACCAAGCCGGACTACATTGCTAACAGTGTCGATGATCTTTTAACGATCATCGGTAAGTACGCATAGAAAACTAAGTACGTATAGAAAGCTAACGTACACATAACGAAGCCGACGTTTAAAAATCACCACACGTAAATGACTTTAAGGAAGAATAATGACACCAAAAGACGTGGTATTAGGATTTTGGGATGCAATGCGCACCAACGATTTTGCAAAGGCAAGTGAATGGCTAGCCACAGATTTTAAAGGTTATTGGCCTCAGTCGTCTGAATTGACGGTAGGGCGCGACAACTTCACGGCAATCAATGCTGAATACCCAGCCAATGGTGTTTGGGAGTTCACGCTCAATTCAATTGTCTGTGAAGGTGATACGGTAGTAACGGACGTTTCGGTTACAGACAGTGTATTGAAAGACCGAGTGATCACCTTTCACACGGTTGTTGATGGCTTAATTCAAAAGCAAACTGAGTTTTGGCCAGACCCATTCGAAGCGCCGGCTTGGCGATCGCAGTGGATTCAGGTTGTATCGAACAATTAGTTTGTGTCGATACGATCAGTTTGTAACGAAAAACCAGGTCGTATCGAATAATCAGGTTATAACAAACAAGTGGCATTAGGAGGTTTCATTGAACAAGGTAGTGATTGTAACAGGCGGGAGCCGAGGCATTGGCGCGGCGACATCTAAATTGTTGGCCAGTAAAGGTTATGCCGTATGCGTTAACTTCATACACAATGAATCGCGAGCGGAAGAGCTAGTTAATGATATTCGTGAACAAGGCGGAACCGCTATCAGTGTTCGGGCGGATGTGTCTGTTGAATCGGACGTGAAATCCTTATTCGAGATTGCACGTAATAAGCTAGGCCCAGTGACTCACTTGGTCAATAATGCCGGGATCTTGTTTACCCAGTCACCTTTGGTTGACATCGAATTGGATCGCTTTGAAAAGGTGATGAAATCGAACGTATCAAGCTGCTTCCTTTGCAGTAAAGCCTTTATTAAACAAGCTGACGGTGCGGGTTCTATTGTGAATGTATCATCTGCTGCTTCGCGAACGGGCGCACCGTTTGAGTACGTGGATTACGCAGCATCGAAAGGTGCGATGGATTCACTCACCAAAGGCTTATCGCTTGAATTGGCTTCACGCAATATCCGAGTGAATGGCGTAAGGCCAGGCTGTATTTATACTGAGATGCACGCAGACGGCGGAGAGCCTGATCGCGTAGACAGACTCGCTTCGCAGTTACCATTACAACGAGGTGGCACACCAGAAGAAGTCGCTAACTCTATCGCGTGGTTATTATCGGACGAGGCTTCGTATGTCACCGGCTCGTTTATTGATATTGCAGGCGGTCGGTAGGGCACGTTGGCCTTTGCACTAAGATAAACAAGTTAATACCATCAACACGCAACACAAGTACCTAACTAAAAGAACGAAACTAAGAGTACAAACATGAAAAACTATTTTGAGAGCCCGTTTGTCGGAAAGTCACTGAAAGAACAAGTGACCAACCCAAACATCATCGTGGGCGAACATAGCTACTATTCAGGTTATTACCACAATCACAGCTTTGATGATTGTGCGCGTTATCTGCTACCTGATAGAACAGACATCGACAAGTTGATCATCGGCAGTTATTGCTCGATTGGTTCAGGTGCCGTATTTATGATGGCGGGAAACCAAGGCCACCAAAATCAGTGGGTCAGCACTTTCCCGTTTTTCTATCAAGACGACGAGAAGTTTGAAGGTGCGATCGACGGCTTTGAACGCTCTGGCGATACTGTGATTGGTAATGATGTGTGGATCGGTACAGAAGCGATGATCATGAGTGGTGTTAAGGTTGGTGACGGGGCGATTATCGCGAGTAGAGCGGTTGTGACCAAAGATGTAGCGCCATACTCGATTGTCGGTTCAAACCCTGCACGTCATATCCGTTATCGATTCGATGACACTGAGATTGCTCAGTTGTTAGAAATGAAATGGTGGGAGTGGAGCGAAGAACAGATCAAAGGCGCGATGTCGTTGATGTGCTCTTCAGATATCAACGGGCTTTATCATTATTGGAAAGCGATCAAGTAATCGCAGTCCCCGATATAGCCACGCGTGACAATGTAGCCCCTCATGGTGTTTATACAAGAATGCTCAAACAAGTGAAAATTTACTGAATTGAATCTATATATGACAAGACATCTAACGCGTCTTGCTTTGTGATAACACCTTGCCATGCTGGCATACCTTGTTCTACGTTACCTTCTAAAATGTCATCCGCCAAAGAACTTGGACTGGTAAAAAAGCCGCCTAGTTTATTAGCGATATTGGCGGGCTTGTGTGGCAATGAAGCGGCAGTGGGGCCATCACCGTGTCCTTTGTCGCCATGACACACCCGACAAAGCTGCGTGTATTTGGCTTTGCCATTGGCAAAGTGCCTCGCATCGATTTCTGAGGCTGCACTTGCATTAAACGTCATCATTGAAGCGACTAAGCCTAAAAAAGCTAACACGTGTAAATGGTTCATGGTTTTCATTGTTTTGTTCTCGATTATTATTTAACAATGAAAGAATAAGCAGGCGTGAGTAGAAGAAACGTGAATGGGTTAAGCTGGATTAAGCTAAGTTTAGAAGTAGGTTTAGAAGCAAGTTTAGTTTCGGACGAACATCAATGTGATTTGGGTAAATGATTGATTATATGCATATTGCATAGTATGGCGTGTCGCATTAGCGTGGTGGATGAATTGGAGGGGTATTATGATTAGTTGCAACGATTACGATTATATTGAGATTGTGTGTATGCACCGATACCCAATCAAATTAACGCTGAAGTCTGGCGAGCAGATTGAATGTGTCGGATTAGATACTCAACGCAATGATAGCCGTGAAGAGTGCATTAAGGTCAGTATTCAAGGTGTAGAACAACTTGTCGTACTCACTGATCTTTCCACACTAGAAGTCTGTGTCAACAATCCTCATTTTCAGCAAATTTCATTCAAAACGTCATAGGCTTTCAAATGAATAACACCATAGAACAATGCTATTGCACCGCGTGCAGAGAAGACACACAACACGTTGTTGTGTTGGTCAGAAAGACCAGTGCGTTTGCAGACAAACCTAACCAAAAGCGAAGCGAGTTTTGGGCAGGCATGATAAAAGGTTGGTTCCTTGGCCCGTTTATCGCGTCAATGGATGAGTTTTCTCGTCATCTTGTCTGTGAAAAGTGTGGCCACAAAGAGATACAAGATTAGTTAAGATTTTACATAGTTAAAACGTCGATTGGCTTAGGAATAAAACGAATGAAAGTAGAAACGATTGAAGCCGTAAAGGCGTACGGGTTTTCAGTAAGAACCACTAATACCGATGAGATTGATCCAACAAAAGCAAAGATAGGTCAATTATGGCAAGGTTTTTTCGATCAAGCTTTTCCTAAGCTGACACCAGATTCAAAAGTGTATGGTGTCTACACCAATTACGAGTCTGACTTTACGGGTGAATTTGATGTCGTCGCTTGTACTAGCGCACTCACCGATAACAATTTAGATGCGCTAGTTGAAACCGAAATTGAAGCAGGTAAATATCTGACGTTTTCTGCTGAAGGTGAACTTCCTCAAGCGGTCATCGATTTATGGGGCGAAGTGTGGGCGTACTTCAACGCAGCAGATTGCCCACATGTTCGAACTTACACGACAGACTTTGAATTTTACAAAGGCGAAACTGAAGTCGAGATTTCGATAGCGATTCAATAAGCTTTGGGTTGTCGTTAGTGATAGTCAAATTTAGTCATTAGCAAAAGAGCCGCTCTGTACGAGCGGCTCCTTTTATTGGGGTACACCGCTTTAATGAATTGGGGTACACCGTCTAAATAAATTGCGGTACACCGCTTTAACAAATTGTGGTCTACCGTCTTAACAAAGGTCAGCTACATCATTCTCATGAAGTAAGGAATAATCAGGGCGTTCGCTAAATCAATGAAGAACGCGCATACCAATGGCACGATGATGAAGGCTTGTGCTGAATGCCCATACTTCTGACTTACTGCCGACATGTTTGCCATGGCTGTCGGTGTTGAACCTAACGAAATCCCTCCGAACCCAGCACATACAACAGCCGCATCATAGGTTTTACCCATTGATGGGAACACGATGAAGATATTGATTATCACCGCGAGTAGCAGCTGCATTGCCAATATCGCGAAGATAGGACCCGCCAAGTCAATGAGCGTCCAAAGCTGCATGCTCATTAGTGACATCGCCAAAAATGTACCCAGGGAGATTTCAGCAATTAGGTCGATAGCGGGCGAGCGTGTCGGCCATTTTGCGCCCGAGATTCTTGGGTAGGAGTCTGGCATTACGTTGGTGATCACGATACCCGCAAACAAACACGATACGAACAGTGGAAGTTGTAATCCTGTTTGACTGATCAATTCATTAAGCAACGCGCCGACAATGACACAAATATGGATCGCTAATACGGCGTCCAAAAATTGAAATGATGTGAGAGCTTGTTGTTGCTTTTTGGCCTTTGAATCGATTGAGCCTGATTGCTCATCGGTAGGTTTGAGGTTATGACGCTTGATGAGAAACTTTGCAATAGGACCGCCCATAAGGCTGGCTAAAATCAGCCCGAACGTTGCACTGGCGATACCAATTTCCATTGCGCTTTCTAGGCCGAATTCTTCTGCAACCTTGGGTGCCCAAGCAATCGCGGTGCCATGTCCGCCAATCAGTGAAATACTTCCGCTGAGTAGACCAAAGACAGGCTCTAGGCCAAACATTGATGCGACAGAAATACCGACGATGTTCTGCATGATCATGAAGAAGATAGTGATTGCTAGCAAAATGACCAAGGGCTTTCCGCCTTTGAACAGGTCTTTCAAACTTGAGTTAATACCAATCGTGGTAAAGAAGTAGACCAACAATACATCGCGAGCAAACAGATCAAACTGCACTTCAATTGAGGTCGTCGTGTAAAGAGCCGCGAACAGAAGCGATGCCAAAATCCCGCCAGAGACAGGTTCTGGAATACTGAACTCTTTCAAAAAACCGATGACCTGATTGAGCCTCCGACCGATAAATAGAACCACGATCCCCATGGTCACTGCAAAGAATGACCCGAGATGTAAGATGTTGTTTTCAAATTCCATAGTGATCCTTGTAAAGGTGAAATTATGACGTGATTTTTGATTGCCAGATTGGGCTTTAATAAGCAACTAGATTAGCATTATTTGTTATATTCAAATGATAAGAAGTTTTGAAATTCCGGATCGGCAACAAGTTGTTTGTTACCTTCTTCAATCAATAGGTCGACGTTTTCTTTGTCTATCATAAAGTCCGTCGGAATTTGATTGAGTAAGTATCGCTTGGCACTGTTGTCTGATTTATTCAAGCTTATCTCAATGAAGTGGGGAGAAACCTTACGACCTTGATGAGAGGCCAGATCCGACCAAGACTGCAACTCGTCGACGATCAAATCTTTTGTTGTGTCGTTATAGCGATGCAGCTGGATATCGGTGATGACGTCCACCGTTTGTTTCATGGAAGGCGCTTCAATCGACTCTCCAATGCCAGATTCTGGGTTCGTCGATGCATCAACCGAAATGATGACAATAGGACGCGCGTGCTGGGTGTCGTACAAGTTTTTCAGCTCTTCATTGTCGTTGTAACGCAAGTATTCAGACATCTCATACACCGACAGCAAACCGAGGTTGTCAGTAATCCCGCCATCCACAAGGTGGAGATAACTCACGTCATCCTTATTGCTATATGACTCTAACGACTTGATCAGATTTCGGTTGCGGTAACTGGTGGGGTCGAATGAGGGTTGTATGTGTTCTGTTTTGTTGCAGTTATTTTTGTTCTCAAGCACGACAGGAGTAAATACAAAAGGGACAGCAGAAGAGGCGGCCACCGAGCTAGAGACGGAATAGCTGTTTAAGTCTGAACAAATCAGGTCAAAGTACTCTTGTGTGAATGAAAAACGCGAACCCGTTGAAATGTCGGTTGCGTTAATCACAATGTAGGGCGCATTTTCTCGGTGCATGTCGGCAAACGTGCTTTCGCCGAAGATGTTGGCTTTGTAATAGTCGGTGGCTTTGTCTGTTCTGGTGGCGTACGAGAACCAATAAGTAGGAGATAAAAGGATGGAAAACAGATCTTTCGAGACTTCGTGATAAAGGAACGTTTCTTCGTAATCTTCGAATATCTGGTCGCCATAGATACCATAATAGGCGGCGGTAAAGCTGCCACCGGATACCGAGCTGATCATATCGACTTCATCTAACAGATTGACCGTTTCACCATCGATTTGGATGTTGGTGTCGCGCAATGCTTGCAACACGCCATATGAAAGCGCTGCCGCACGTGTGCCGCCACCAGAAAAAGAGAGGATTAACGTGACTTTGCTATTGGGTTTATTGAAGCTCTTCGCCGTGTAGGCGTGATTCTGCTGCGCGGCAGATTGGCCTGTGTTGGTTGCTTTGTTTTTCGCGCTACAGCCTGAAAGGGCAAGCGAGACGGCCACTAACAGTGAAACTTTCGCGAACCCTTTAAAATCGGGACTAGGTGTGTTGAACGTATTCACTTTGTTTTTTGGCATAACGCATTTCAAACTAACGTTGAGGTTGAGTGAAAGGCTATTTTCGTTGATATCTAATATGCCATCAATGGCGCCACCTGCAATTCAGTGTCACGATTTTCATAACAATCTCGAGGTAATCAAGCTTATTTAGAACTGTTTACAGTCATCTCCAGGAATCTAGAGTTATCTTCAGCAATTTAGAGTTATCTTCAGCAATTTGGAGTTATCTTCAGCAATTTGAAGTTATCTCGTGTAATTCATAGCGACTTAATGCTACCCAAAAACACAATCTTGCTTGGTTTCATTCCACAAAGGGTATTGCTTCATGACTTGGGTGTAGAGCTTACTTTCCAAGTGCGCTCTTAACCAACGTCCTACGTTTTGGTATTCAGATTGCACAAACCACTTCTTTTCGACCCGCACAAACTGGCTGACAAAAGGCATCACGGCAAAGTCGGCTAAGCTTGGGGTTTCTCCGAAAAAGTAGGGCTGATCGGTGAGTAGCGCTTCTAACTGACTAATGAACGCTTCGCAGGCTTGTCGACGTAGTTCAACATCGATGTTTCGGTAACGAACAGACGCTCTGTACTTTTCTAAGTGGGCAATAAAATCTTCATCGTTGGTTTTGATGAGCTGGTGGACTTGTTGGCTCAGTGTTGGATTACTTGAACGCAGAAGATCTTGAGGATCGTTTTGCTGAAGTGCCCAGTTCATCACATCCAAGCTCTGCTCAATGATTTGTCCATCTGGCAACACCAATACCGGAACGGTACCTTTTGGCGAACTGGCCAATAGTTCACTAGGCTTGTCTTTGGTAACGATTTCTCGAAGTAACACTTTTTGCTGTGATAGTGCGATGCCTATTCGTCCGCGCATGGCGTAAGGGCAGCGACGTAAAGAATAAAGGATAGGTAAATCGGATTCGTTTGGCATTATTGAGGTCATTTGGTTTGAAAAGTGTTGTTAGGTGGTAAAGAGATCGTGATGTAGGTAGAATACGCGGCTTAAAAATTATAAGTAAGTGAGCGACTTCAAAAATGAGCAGAAAGATTGAGTTATTAGCCCCAGGTGGCGATGTAGAGGCGATTAAAGCCGCTATCGTAGCGGGTGCTAATGCGGTTTATTGCGGTTTAGACACCTTCAACGCTCGTAACAGAGCCTCTAACCTATCGTTAGATGAGTTGAATGGTGTGATTCGCCTTGCTCATGAATACGGTTGTGAAGTGTTTCTGACTCTTAACGTTGTGCTGCTGGAGCATGAAATTAAGAGCATCACTAAACTGTTGAACCAGCTTGTGAACACTAAGCTTGATGGCATCATCGTCCAAGATCTTGGTTTGTTCGATTTGGTGAAAAAGCATTTCCCATCGTTAGATGTTCACGCATCGACTCAGTTAACGACACACAACGAAGGCCAGATTAAGTTCTTGTCTAAAATTGGCGCAACACGCGTTAACTTGTCTCGTGAATTGAACCTGCCAGAAATTAAAATGCTGACGGAAGTGGCACACGATCACGATGTTCTAACCGAAGTGTTTGTACATGGCGCTTTGTGTATTGCATTCTCTGGCCAATGTTACTCGAGCTCAGTAAGTGTGGGTAACTCAGGTAACCGTGGTCGTTGTAGCCAAGCATGTCGTGATGAATACGAAATCACTGATGCAGGAAACAAGTTTCCACTGAACCTGAAAGATAATTCAGCGTACTACGACCTACCTGAATTGGTTGACGCGAAAGTCGACTCATTGAAAGTTGAAGGCCGTATCAAAGGCGCACACTACGTATACACAGTTGTTGATACGTGGCGCAAACAAATTGATAGCTTTGTAGAAAGTGGTTTGTTGATCGAAGACGATTCAAACCTGCACAAAGTATTCAACCGTGATTTCACTAACTCTTTCCTTAAGGGCAACCTAACGAAAGACATGTTCATTGATAATCCTCGTGACAACAGCATGAACTACGCCGTTGATAAAGCGACGAAAGAGAACAATGAAATCTCAGTGGTACAAATTCAAGAAGTGACCAGCGATCTTTATGAAGCGAAAAATGCCCTAGGCAGTGAAATGCGCGACAAGATCGAGTTCCTTGATATTCGTAAAACACCCGTGTCATTGTCGTTTAGCGCTAAGGTGGGTCAACCATTTACGGTGACAGTGAACACACCAAAAGAAAACTTTACGGTTCAATCTCAATCCTTATTGGCAACAGCTAAAGAGACTTCGATTACTCAGGCGTTACTTGAGAAGCGTTTCAAATCAGTGAAGAGTGCGGTTCATACGCTTGAAAACTGTAACTACGACAACTTAGATGAAGGTCTGATTCTTCCTTTGAAAGAAGTGTCGGTCTTAAAAGACGAAATCGATTTCATCTTAAATGGTTCTGTGAAAGTGATTAAGCACGTTGAAGTGCCAGCACTGCCTCAGCAACCAAAGGTTAACGAGAAGCCAACCATGTCGATGCTTATCGCTGATGTGGAAGACTTGCACCTGTGTGACGTAACTGACGCGGATGTTTACTTCAAACTGCCGGAAAGCTTCAAGAAGCGTTGTAACAAGTACATCGACATCTTGGCAGCAAACCCACGTTTGATTCCTTGGTTCCCAGCAGTATTGATCGGTAAAGATTACGACGAAGCGGTTCGTATTCTTGAAGAGATCAAGCCAGCTCGCATCGTGACCAACAACACGGGTATTGCTTACAAAGCTTACGAGATGGGAATTGAGTGGGTTGCAGGCCCGTTCATGAACACCACAAACTCTCACGCACTGGTTACGCTGAAAGAAGAGCTGAACTGTGCCGGTGCTTTCATTTCGAACGAGATCAACAAAGGTCAGATTCGTCATATTCGCCGCCCAGAGAACTTCAAACTGTTCTACAGCATCTACCACCCAATCTTGATGATGACCAGCCGCCAGTGTTTCTTCCAAAGAACCGTGGGTTGTAACAAGCCAAGCATCGAAGCGGGTTGTATGTTGAAGTGTGAGAAAGCGACCACGATTACCAACGTGAAAGGCATCTCTTTCGCGGTTGATAAACAGAAGGGTGGCTACCCAAGCATTTACAACCACGAACAGTTCTTAAACCATGACGCTGTAACGGATTTCTCAGGTCTGTTCGACGAATTCTTCATTGACCTGACCAACATCGGCGCGGGTTCGAAAGAAGTACAAGACAAAGCAGAGCTGATTAAACATTTCCAAGGTTTGATTAACGGTGTTGATGGTTCACAACAGAACCTAGAACAGATGGTTGAAGTTCGAACTAATGCTCAGTACGTTCAAGGTTTATAGGGTGCAAGGTCTATAGGGTTCAAGGATTGTAGGTCTATAGATTTATAGGCTGCACGGCTTATAGCTTCTAAAGCAAAGAGCGTTCAGCTTCAAGGTCTATAAGTCTTAACCGTTTATAACCGCTTATAAGCACTGCGAACCAATAAACAAAAGGCCACTCAATCGAGTTAATGCCGATCGTTTAAGAAGACTTGAACGATCTTGCAGTTAGCAGATAATCCCC